>JAGMCN010000232.1 GCA_023129235.1 Caldifarciminota bacterium
AAATAATTGATAAAAGTGGATTTTACATTGATGAAGAGATTAAGGGACCTTCTTTTGCACAACATCATCAAACAAGTTACAGAGTTTTAAGAATAGAACACGGATAACACGGATGATGCTGATAAGCACGGATGAAAAATTTAAAATAATAAAAATATCCGTGAAAATCTGTGTTATCAGCGTCATCTGTGTTCTATAAAAAAAGGAGTTAAAATGAACATTAGAAAATTTGATGTAAATTACCTGCCTCAGCTTGCACCAGTTCTGAATATGCAACGAGCCAGGGTTGAAGTCGCTGACCCGCGTCTACCATACTGTCCGGATACAGAACCAATTATTTCACAGTTAGCCAAACGGATGAAAGAGTCTTCTGCTATCGGTTATCTCGCAGAGCAAAATGGGAAACCGCTCGCTTTTATGCTTGCCACACCAACAAATCATGAACCAGACAGTTATATGGCAAACTTCTTACCATTAAGCTATGCTAACATAAGTTTCGTCGTTGGAAACCTTAAAGATGCAACCAAAACATTATATCGTCTCTATACAGTCATTGCTCAAGAAATGATGGAGGCTGGATATACAATTCATTTTGCAAGAGCATTGGCTGTTGAGAAAGAGATACTTAACTTGTGGGCTGAACTTGGATTTGGACGAAAAGGTGCTCATGCCGGTGCAAAATTGACTGAGTTACCGACTACCGCTCCAGAAGTGAATGGATTAAACATTCGTCGTGCAACTGAATCAGATACTTCACTTATTCGTCACTTCTTTGAATTGATGCAAGAGTGGCATACTCGCTCACCAATATTTCATCCATTGCGACAATCTGCAATACCAACTGTTTACGCCAAACTTGAAGAAGAACTTAAAGATACACATTATTCACATTTCATTGCAGAACTTAATGGCAAACCTGTGGGAATTTGTGATGGTTATTGGGCAGAGGAGAGAGAGGAAAGGGCAGCTCTTATAGGTCATAGTCCTTATGCTTATCTGCGAAACGGACTTACTATTCCAGAAAGTCATGGGAAAGGCATTGGAAAAGCAATTTGTCTGGCATTCTATAATTGGATACGTTCTGAATGTGATGCACCCTATCTTTATCTGGACTACTTTACAACTAATCCAGCTTCCAGAAATTTCTGGTTAGAACAAGGATTTCGTCCGATAACCTACGGGTTGCAGAGAGTTATTCCACAGGAAGAAGTAGTGAAAAAAATCATTTGTAAAGGAAAAATAGAAAGAGGAGAATTATAAACAATAATATAGAAAAAATGACGTTATGGCGCGAACCTCCTTTTGGAATCACAGCCTATAGGTCTTTATCTATGATGACAACTTTCTTTGGGTTAGATGATTATATAGTAGATGATGATGTGCCTGTTCAAAATAGAAGAAAAACAGAGAAAAAAGATGAAAGAATGAATTCAGTAAATATCGGGATCCGAACTGTCCAATTTCTAGCACATCTTTTTAATTTTACACACAGACATTGATTAGAAATAGTCAAAATGTTATAAAAATAAAAATGGAGGAAAACATGGAAACTATTATGTTTGACCACTTTATCAGTTATACAAATGCGAATAATATTGATGATTATTTGGAAGAATACAAAAAGGCTGGATTCTTACCTTCTGATAAAACAACTAAACATCACCCGGGATTGCGGAATGGCTTTCTTCATATCGGACTTGGGTATGTAGAGTTTTGTTGGGTGGAGGATGAAAAGTTGTTTGCAAAGAATTGTTGGGAAAGTGATATCGCTTTTCGTGATGCGTTGCGTCCATTTGGAATTGGTATGATTACTGATGACATTCAGACTCTGCATGATGAATGGATAGAAAGTGGGTATAAATTACCTTCCATCTCGTCAGGGGTTCCCCGTGATTCTGAACAGGATGCAAAACCTGTCTGGAGCTTTCAGTCAATTCCTGATGATTTATTGCCGGGTGCCGATTGCTTTGCTCTAACATATAATCTCAGACCAAAAGATGCTGTTCGGAAAGTTAGAGTGGCGCCAAATACGACTTATGCAATTGCAGGTGTTACTTTTGTTTCCTCATCACCAGAAGAGCGAGCTAATAGATGGCGTAATCTCCTGGCTCCCGGTCAGTTAATACAGAAAAAAGATGGCGTTTGTGAAGCATTAATAGGACCTCACTTTGCTGTTTGGATGACACCAGAGAAATATCACGACTACTATGGTCAGGATTGGAAACCATCACCGCATTCCTGTGGTGAGATGGCAGTATTGCATATACTTGCGGAAGATATCAATAAAGCATACATCATTCTAACCCAGGGTGGCAGAAAAGTTACTCAAATGCAAGATAAACGAACGGGTCGGAATATCCTTTTCGTCACTCCGGATCCAAGAGACGGCTTCATATTTGCTATTTCTGAGCATCCGATTGAAAACTGGCTTAATCAACGTGTTGCAATTACTGGAGAAAAAATTGAAATTGAGAGCGTTCTATCTTCAGGTAAATAAAATGACATTAAAACTAAATCCTGAGTTAAGCCACGAGGTATGGAAGTTAGCATATCCTCTCATTTTAGCGAGTATATCTCAATCTTTGTTGAGTATTGTAGATACTGCTTTTGTAGGAAGAATATCACCTTCTGCTTTAGCTGCTGCCGGTATGGGCGGTATAGTCTTACTCACTATTACAGTTTTCTTGGGAGCATTGTATTGGGGTACGCAAGCTCTTACAGCACGACGATATGGTGAAGGGAAATTTTCTCAATGCGGGAAGATTCTGGATAACTCCCTTGTAATCGCAATCGTTCTGGGTGGTATAATTACTTTTCTTGCTCCGGTTATTGCACGATTTCTATCCCCTTTCTTTGAAAGTGATCCAAAGATGGGAAAATTACTTTATGAATATATGGAATATCGTTTGTATG
>JAGMCN010000233.1 GCA_023129235.1 Caldifarciminota bacterium
GGCTCTTTAACACCACTTAATTCAAGTAGTTCGCGTCCTTTTTCAAGCAAAGTCAAAATATAAGCGGCTCCAAAGTTTAGTCCCGCATGATAAAGTGCCTTATGCTCAGATGGAATTACAATCGGTATTCCACCAATTGACTTCACGAGCTTCTTCCCAATCTCAATATCTCCTTCAATCCCAAAGTATGTTCCTCGTGGCAATTTACCTCCTGCAAATGAGGATATTGGATGCATTGATAAGCTATGTTTCACTCCTAAAATATTTGACGGAAGCACTCCCGAAGTATGAGCAAGAATTAATTTGTTGGGCGTAGGGGCAATCCCTTGCAGTTGCCCCTCTTTCTGGATAGTAATGCGGGAATTTATCTCCCGCAAAGGAAAAAGCTTTTTAACCACATTTTTAATTTGTGAATCAGGAACCGCAATCAGGATAAGGTCGGTAAGGGCGGGTTTTAAACCCGCCCTTACATTAATTAAATCTTGTGGATTAGATGACCAGTACTCACACCCGGTAATACGCATACAACGACTTGCATGCTCTTGATTCCTTGATACTATGCCTGTAATTTCATAACCTGCTTGTTTAAATGCTCCCCCAAGTGCAGTTCCTACCCTACCGGGCCCAATTATCCCAATCCTCATAAGTTTTTGAGTTTTTTAGTATTCATTCGTGTTCTTTGTAGTTCAATAGCTTCTGATTTTCGTGTTTTCTCAATTCCGCGTTTTCGTGATAATTTTTAACGATACACTGATTCGTGTTCATTCGTGGTTTAATTTCTTTTAGTTTGCATAAAAATACTGAAATAATCAATAGATGTCAAATCTTTTTATAGAATTGTTTGGGGGAAAACTCCTAAAAAAAACCTTATTTGTGTTTATCCCTGCTCATTCGTGGTTTAATTCCTTACTTTCTTTATCGCAGTAGTCATTAGTGTTTATTAGTGTTCATTCGTGGTTTAATTCCTTACTTCCACCAGATATAATACAGATGCCATAGAAGACTTGCCATTCTTCGCTATCGTTCTAAGTTGAATCTTCATCCTCAAAACACTCCTTTCTCCAATAGGCATTTCAATTAGCTTCTTCTCCTTCCCATACATTATCTTCCTTACCTTTCTTATCTTTACTTCAACAGGAGATACGCCTACAGAAATTACCTCCTGAACATATGGAAACCCACCATCCAAACACCCTTTTACCCATATCTGAGCTTTACAATCCACCCCATACAAGTAAGGAAGCCAAACCCGAAATTTAACCTCCATTCCTTTATACATACTATGTTGCACAATGTCAGTATTCACACAAGGCGGAACCGCTACTTTGCCCAAACAAGGCTTATTTATCTCAGGAAAACCAACCGCCATAAGCATCAAATTCGTCCCCATATATGCACCCTTACCAGTAGCTATTTTATTCCCATAACTCGGAATTAGCCCTCCACTCCTTTCAAGCTCCCTTAAATGCTTTGAATACTCTTCCCACAACACCATTTCAGTGAGACTTAACTCTAACCATCTCTTGTGAAAATAACAAAACCCTTCCCTAATCCTAATTTGCTTCTCACTCTTCCTATCTATTCCCTCCTTTTTCCTCTTCCTGCTCATTATTCTATGAACCCCTTTCTTCTTATAAAAAGTAATCCCTCCCATCGAACCGCTTATAGAACGAACTAAACATCCTAAATCCACCTTTGCCATTCTCTTACCCCCCTTTAAACTCTTAAACCCTTAAACCTTTAAACCCTCGAACCGTCTTAATTATATTATATACCAAACTTAACAGCTTGTCAAGCGAAAAACGATAATTTAGCTAAATTTTTTGGATTTCGTGGAGGGTTTACATCTTTTCGGGAGCAGAAATTCCCATCAGGGAAAGGGCGGTTTTTATTACCTGTCTTACCGCTTTAACAAGTCCAATCCTTGCTTGTGTTAACGGCATATCTTCTGACACAACACGATGCTTTTCATAAAAATTATGAAAAAGAGTTGCAAGCTCAAGCAAATAAAATGGTATATAATGAGGAGAAAGCTCTAGACTTGCGTGTTCCACAATCTCCGGGAAATGAATCAACTTCCTCATAAGCAAAAGTTCTTCAGGAGCATTAAGAAGTGAAAAGTTGGCTCCGACAAATTCGTGTTCATCCGTGTTCATCCGTGGTTCAATTTTCGAAGCTTCAGCAAGTCTCAAGATGCTTGATATTCGTGCACTTGCATATTGCACATAGTAAACTGGGTTCTCTTTTGACTCACGTTTTGCAAGTTCAATATCAAAGTCAAGATGCGATTCGCATTTCCTCATAAGAAAAAAGAAACGAGACACATCTTTTCCTACATCATCAATAACTTCGTCAAGAGTTATAAATTCACCTTTGCGCTTGGACATCCCGATTTTTTTGCCTTCTTTTATAAGAGTTACCCACTGAACTATAATTATTTTTAACTTATCAATTGATGCTCCGCAATCTGAGATCCCAGCTTTAAGTTCATCAATATGAGCAATATGGTCTGGGCCAAAAAGGTCAATTAATAAGCCATAACCTCTACTAAATTTATTTAAATGATAAGCTATATCAGGAACAAGATAAGCAAACTCCCCATCACTCTTAATAAGCACTTTATCTTTGCCACCCTGCATTCTTAGCCA
>JAGMCN010000234.1 GCA_023129235.1 Caldifarciminota bacterium
CTTCTTTCACTCGTTGGGCACTACCAAGTATTTTATTATGATTAACTTGAAGCTCGTAGCGGCTAAGTGAACTGAAACATCCTACATTTTTTTGGTATCCAGTCTCTCTAACTTTTACAAGTTCTGCCTTAATCCCTAAAATGTGAAGTGCGTCTTTAAATATGAGACTCGTCTTTTTGTATCCTTCAAACACGCTTCTACCGAAGAATGCGTTATTATCAGGAGCTATGAGTGAATAAGTAAGGTCTCCATCGTGAAAAACTGCTCGTCCTCCAGTAATCCTGCGAACAATGTCAACATCAAACTTTTCTATATCTTCAAGAAATTGGAATCTTCCAATTGTAATCGCAGGAGGAGAGAATGTATAGAACCTTAAGGTAGGAAATCCCGATGAAAATCGGGATTCCTTACATCTAAAAAGCAGGGCTTCATCAACCGCCATATTATAGAACCCACTGGCAGGTTCTGTATCTATCACTCTCAAATTCATTAAGTTTATTACTTAATACGAATTAGTTTGCGGGTTAATTTACCATCTACCTTGAAGCAACAGAAGTATGTCCTACTCTCTGAAGGCAATTAACTCTCTATCTCTCTATATATCCAACAAATAATTACTCGTCAAGTTTTTTTAAGATTTTGGGAAACTCCAATTCCTTTTCACCTTGACATTTTATAAGAGTGTTTTATATTTAATAATAATGAAATGTCCTAAATGTGGATTCCCAAGTCCTAAAGGAGCTAATTTTTGCCTGAAATGTGGCACTCCCTTAAAAGCCCCCGAAACTGCTGAAAGAAAATTCGTTACCATTCTTTACTCAGACTTAAAAGAATTTACCACTCTTTCTGAACAAAAAGACCCGGAAGAGGTAAGAGAGATTATTAAGGAGCTGTTTTCACGTTTTGATACCTTATTAGAGAATTTCAATGTAGGATACCACGAATATATTGGAGATGCTGTCATTGCACTTTTTGGAGTCCCTGTGGCTCATCCTGATGACGCAGAACTTGCAGTTGACGCTGCATTATCAATGCAAAAAGAAATCAAAGACTTCTCCACAAAAATAAAAGTGCCTCTTGAATTCCGAACGGGCATAAATTCAGGAGAAGTAATTTACGGAGAAATCCCCGGGAAAACAACAGTAACAGGAGATGCGGTAAATACAACTCAAAGGCTCGCATCAATTGCAGAACCGGGGAAAATCCTAATATCAGATACAACAGCAGGATTAACCTCTGGGAAAATCCGCACCCGACCTCTTCCACCTGTAAAACTAAAAGGGAAAAAAGAGAAAACTCTCGTTTTTGAAGTTATTAGTCATAGCAAAAAAACATACCCTTCCTTTCTATCTCCAATGCTTGGAAGAAATAGGGAACTTGCAAAACTGAAAAAAATCTTCAAATGTAAAGATAATTCGCAAATTACTCCTACATTTACAGTAATTGCAGGAAACACAGGAATTGGCAAATCCAGACTCCTATTTGAATTCCAAAAAAGTTTGGAATCAAGAGCAAAAACAATTCCTTTAAGAGCTGGCCCTTACAACATTCTTATTTATCAACCACTCATAGATTTAATTAGAATTCTACTTGATATAGAAGAATCTGATTCCACAGGAACAATTAAGAAAAAAGTTGAAAAAACTTCGATAATTATGGAGAAAGACC
>JAGMCN010000235.1 GCA_023129235.1 Caldifarciminota bacterium
GAAACCACTTTTCGGAAAAATCGCCGCATTACGATTCGCCTATATGATCATGATTATCGAGGAATCCAAAAAACAGCAATGGAAAAGGGTATTCCCTATCAAACATTGATTTCAGGGATGATCCATCAATATGTAGAAGGAGAGCTTGTAGAAAAGGAAACTGGCTAACAAGTCGATGGAATTTCGAAGTCGCAATTCATCTGTTAATATCCCTCAATTCTTCCTATAGCTTTCTCAATTTGAAAAGGAGCATTGTCCTAATTGCTGAATTAAGTGTCAAACTTTAACTGCGGAGCTTATCACTTGTGACCCAATGGTTCATCCCGTTTTAGTGTTAGGGAAAATACATTTATAGTTTTATCTCAAGGAGCTTTTTTCTGCTGTATTTTATCAGGAATAGTTACCCAGATGTATTCTTCCTTGACTTGGTAATATAAGCCGCATTCTCTTAATACCGCCTCAAGAGCTTGCAGGTGAGAGATGTCTCTTAAATCGATTGTAACCTTATGAGCAATTCCTGAGAGTGCTTTTTCATCGATTACAATATTGGCCCCACATGATCTACTCAGGTAATTCATGACCGCTCTTAAGGGAGCACCAGCAAAATTAACAGATACCTTCTTCTTTAGCTCTTTAGAAAGAAAATTTATATCTTGCTTTCTCACAGCAACCCTTTTTTGCTGTATCTTATCGGGAGTGGTCACCCAGATATACTCATGTTCCACTTGATACGATAAGCCCCTCGCGTCTAGCACTGCTTTCAGAGCTTGAAGGAGAGAGATATTTTTTAAATTGACTGTGACCGTACCATCAACATCATTGAGTGCTTGTGCATCAATCGCAATAGTGAGGCCGGAAACCTCACTCATGTACCGCAAGACATTTTTTAAATTAGCATTTTCAAAATGCAGCGTCACCTTTCCCTTTAACTTTTTAGTAATTTTGTCCTGTGTAAAAGCAGAAACTTTTTGAGATGCTCCTTCAATAGAAGCCAAGTACTTGGCATAGTCCTTTCCCAACTTTCCAAAAACTTCTTCGGCTTTGTCGTTCTTGCTCAACTTTTCGTAGCATATCCCTGCACGATAGAGAGATTTTGCCACAAATTCGGCGTTCTTTTCGTGCGTTTTGATTATTTCTTCATATATCTTTACCGCTCCATCATAATCTGCTTTTGCTGTTTCTAAATACAACCCTTTCTGGTAAAGAAATTCCGGGGTGTTATTTTCTGCACATACAACGGAAATAACTGATGCCAGAATAATCCCAACTGCCAAGATTAACTTTTTCATAATCGTGCCTCCTTTTCTGTCATCCTCCGGCTTGACCGGAGGATCCAGTATTGTATTTTTCGGGTCGGATAAATCCGACCCCTACGAAACTCAATTTTGAATATAACACATTGTCAAGAAAAAGTTGTCAAGAAGATGTAAAAAATTTGTAAACAATTATTGAGAAGAACTAACCGGAGAATTTATATCCTGCGCCGTGTATTGTTAAGAAATATTTTGGATGATTTGGATTATCTTCTATTTTCTTTCGGAGGTTAAGGATATGGTTGTCAATGGTTCTGGTGGTAGGATACACATCATAGCCCCACACCTCATTCAGGAGCATATCTCTGGTAATGACTTCTCCCTTGTGCATTACAAAATACTTGAGAAGATTC
>JAGMCN010000236.1 GCA_023129235.1 Caldifarciminota bacterium
TTACACGCCAGATACTTGGGTCTCGGCTCAAAATCCAATTCTCGCACCCCTTGAGCTACTTCCTTGATAGTCTCTTTTATCTTCTCAACTTTTTTATCAATATCTTTTAATTCGCCCTGTATATCTGTCTCAACAAAATAAAACTTTACATCGTCTGGAAGTTTATTAAACCTTTCCTGATAAGCAAGAGCATAAATTGGAAGCTGAACACTATTTCTCACTCTCTGCCCCGCTTTTTCTTTAGTCTCTACCTCTCCAGTCTTATAATCTGTTATCATTCCTTGTGTGGTTTGCGGTTTGCGATTTGCGGTTTGCGATTCTATATCTACTCTATCCCATCGTCCTCTAACTTTCACATCCCCAAGAAGAAAAGAAAAACTTTCCTCAACATAGGCAGGCACTTGAGCATTGGCTTCTTCTCGTTCAAAGAAATTTCTTAAAACCTCCTCCCCACGCTTAAACCTTTGTTCTTCATGCTCTCTTGAATGAAATCCTTCATTTACCCAATAATCCTTAAATACGCGCAAAACCTTCTCAAATTCCATCTTTTTCCCTGATTTCTTTGCCAGAAGATAGTTCTCTATTGCCTTATGCACAGCAAATCCATAAACCATCGCATGATGTTTGGGAATCGGCACCCGAAGCCAGTTTATATACCAATACTTACGAGGACAGGTAATCCAATTATCTATAGAACTGCTTGATAAACTCAACACTTCTTTTCTTTTAAGCAGTTTAGTTTCTGCTTCCTTAGCTCCCTTAAACCGTTCAATTTGTTCTTTTGAATCCTTTTTCTTGGCAATAATCTCGCCTTTTGAAAGGTCAAGTGCCTCCATAATAAATTGAGATGGTTTGCGTTCTCTCCTTCCCCCATAGTCTCTTGCACTCGTGAGGATTAATTCTTCTTTTGCCCGCGTCATCCCTACATAAAAAAGTCTTCTCTCCTCTTGAGTCCGCAAAAGAGACTCATCAAGGGAAGGCACCGGCTCTTTTATTAAATCAAGCGGGAGTTCAACCAATGTGGGCATTCTGCGATGAGGAAAGCTGTCTGCTACAAGCCCGGCAATCACAACGACTCTAAATTCAAGTCCTTTTGCCTTATGAACTGTCAAAATATTAACTGCATCTATATCAAAATCTGCCTCAGCAACCGGAGGATTCTCGCCCAATTCCATTAAACTTTCTATATGTTCTCGGACAAAGGGAACTTTATCTGTACTGATTATCCCGCTCACCTTATCAACAATTGATAAAAACTCTGCTATATTTTTTATCTGAAGCTCACTTTCAAGCGAAGGATTACTCACAAGTTCTTTGAGCCAGCCAGTCCGTGAGAGAAACTCATATAATACTCGCCCGGCTGACTTTTTCATTGACAACTCCATAAAATATTCAAGGTCGTCTAAAAATCCTTTAATTGCGGCTTTTCCTTTATCTGAGATGTTTTCTGTATACTGTTTTCTGATTTCTGATTTTAATACTCCATATAAGGACTTCCTGCGACGATTAGCCAGAGCGAGACACCTACTAAGGTCAATTGCTGATATCCCGTAAGCAGGAGAATTTATAACACGATAAAGGGATTGCGTATCTTCAATATTAGATACTAACCTGAGCACAGATATTAAAACTTGCACTTCATCTTTATCATAAAGTCCTTGATTTCCAGCAGATTTCCATGGTATGCCTTTCAAATTAAATGCCCTGATAAATGGGTCTTGAAGCTGATTGGTGCGAATAAGAATTGCAAAATCGCTATACTTATAATCTGTCTCTTGTCTCTTAATTACTCTTTCTTCTATTAAATCAGCTATTGCATCTGCTTCACTTCCCACACTATCATAATGCCAATACTTCACATCCCCTCCGAATAAGTCTAACTGTCCAACTTGAGACTTGGGACTTGAGACTTGAGACTTGAGACTTTTATCCACTCCTACTTTTATTTCCAATCTCTCTGGATTATTGAAAATTATCAATCGCCGAGAGGCATCCAGAATCGACTGCCTGCTCCTATAATTATCTGTGAGAACTATAGTATGAGCATTAGGATACATATCCTTAAACGACAATATATTAGCAAGACAAGCACCACGAAACTTGTAAATTGACTGGTCATCGTCCCCAACTACCGTGAGATTCCGATACCCTTTTTCATTGTAATGGCTTGATTTGTTAGGTTCATCTCCCGCCAAAAGTCTTAAAAGCTGAAACTGCGAATAATTAGTGTCCTGAAACTCATCCACTAAAATATACTTATACCGAGTTTGCAACTTTCTTAGCACACTTTTCCTGTCCCTTAAAAGCTTTAATAACAAAGCTATTAAGCTGGGCATATCCACATAACTCGCTTCTCTTAAAAGTTCCTCATATTTCTCATAACATTTCGCAATCTCAATTTGCTTCTCTGCATCCTCTCGCTCCTCATCGGCTTCGGCTTTCTCATACTTTGATTCCGCATACTCCAGATACTCTCCTGCAGAAATATCTTCATCTTTGGCTCGTGATATAACAGTCAAAAGAGCCTGCAAATACTTCGTTGGATATGAAAGGGGTCTGAAATACTTGAGCGGAAACTCCCAAAGCCGTTCTCTCAAGAAAACAAGCAATTCTGGAGTGCTGAGGACTCTGAAACCGGGTGATATGCCAAGCTCAAAAGCATACTCTCTCAAAATACTCTGCCCAAAAGAATGAAAGGTGCTAATCTCAACAGGTGCCCATCCATAAGGAATAAGGATGTCAACTCTTTCTTCCATCTCATTTGCTGATTTATCTGTGAATGTGAGCCCAAGTATTTCTTCGGGTTTGGCAAGCTTTTGGGCAATAAGCCAGGCAATACGATGGGTTATTACTTTGGTCTTTCCAGTTCCAGCACCTGCTATTATTAAAAGAGGTCCCTTTTCCCAGGTAACTGCTTCAAGTTGCTTCTCATTAAGCCCACTTAAAATCTCCTTCTCTATTTTGCTTTGCATTTTAACTATTTGACCATTAGACCATCAGACTATAATTTACACATCCTCTACTTATTTGTCAACGGAAATTGACAAGATAATCAGTTAATCCTGTCAGGCAAAGATATTTCTTTTCTCTGCGTTCTTTGCGTCTCTGCGGTGAATCTTTTCTCTTGACAATAGACAAAATATGGTATTCATAACATAATGTTAACAGCAGACAACAATTTAATCTCCCGCTTCAACGTGGAAAGGAGGGTTTAATACATAAGAGTGCCTTAATTTTATCCTGTGCTATCTTATTTTCTATGAGCACATTGGCTACATCAGTGGCTGCAGAGGAAAAAGGGTTTTGGACTGAGGATTGGAGTAAGCATCAGAAAGTTCATAAGATAGAGAAACCGGACATACTAACAATAGAAGTTGTTACGAATCCCCTTGGTCTTCTGCAGAATTGTGTCACGTTTGGCATAGAAATGAGGAAAACTTTATGGAGAAAAAATATATGGGGAACAATTCCTCTTTATCCAGAGATAGAAGTACACTATGTAGAAGCACAATATGCAAGAATCGAGGATGTAGAAACCTATGGCGTGCTAATTGGAAATAAGAGTTATCTCTCAAAGTCCTCTTCATATTTTTCAGGCTTTTGGCTTGGAAAGGATTTTTGGGGAGGTGTCTCGGAATTACAGAAAAAAGGATTAGCTGACTTTTCTATCTCTACAACGATGAGAATAGGATGCAAATGGTTAATCATAGAAAAACTGATAATAGAACCTCGCCTTGGTGCAGGAATTATTTGGTTTCCCTGTTCATATCCTTATGAACTTATGTTTTATTACCCATATGGCGTAAACCTTGGATATCAGTTTTGAAAAGCAGTCGCAAGAATGGTTCAGGGAGAAGAATGAAAGATTTGGAGAGATTATCAAGAGTTGTGAAGTTCCCTGTGAGAGATAGGAGACTCTCCGTGAAAGATAGACGGATAGGTTAAAGTCTCTGCTTCAATCTGATGAGAGTATGGGCTCTCATCTACCAATCGTGGAAGTTAGTAATTGATTAAATGGTAAGGGTGGGGTTAAAACCTGCCCCTATTTCTTAAAGGTATTTCTTGAAGTTCTTATCCTGTGATAACTGATGCACCAACTTTTTTATGTCTCCGGCACTCCTCTTATCACAAACGAAAACTGCATCCTTATGACGGATTATAATGAGATTGGATGTCCCAAGAGTGGCAATAATTCCTTTGTCAGAGACCATAATACAATCCTTTGTCCTGAGCCCTTTGTGAAGTCCTATTTTAATATTACCACGCGAGTCAGCTTTATAAACTCTCTCGAGTGCAAGCCAGGAACCCACATCGTCCCAGGCAAAGTCTGATTTTATAACAGCTACATCTCGTGCTTTCTCCATCACTGCGTAGTCAATAGAAATGTTTGGTGCTTTCCGATAGAGCTTCAATAAGGAGATTCGCCCTGCCTTGAAATTCAAAAGCTCCTTGTGAAATTCTGGCATACTCTTCTC
>JAGMCN010000237.1 GCA_023129235.1 Caldifarciminota bacterium
TTAGACTTCAGGAAAGTGACCATTCTCTTTGGACCAAACAATGCAGGTAAATCTTCAGTATTGCAAGCGATAGCTTTCCTCGCTCAGCAAAAAGGTGGAGTTGTTTTCGATGGCGATTTTGTGAAATTAGGTTCTTTCCAGGGAACTATTTTCAAAAAAGAAGTTGCTCAGACCATGGAAATCGAACCAACCCTGAAACTCAGAGATGAAGAACGCGAAAGAATTGAGAAGGAAATAAAAGAAACTGCCTATGAAAAGTTCGATTTCAGTTCTATAAAAGTTAGTGCATCAGTTAGCTTTAATGAAGAATCTGAAAGAGCAGAGTCATCGCTAAGCTTGTATTCAAAAGATGACGAATTGGTAGGTGAAAGGACATACCAGGGCGATAGTCGCTACCAGCTAAGATACAACCAGAAAGTGAATGCCGATGAATTTAAAGCTGGAGATTTTCCAACCTTCTTTGAATGGAATGCACGTTCTTATGGAATGCCAAAAGGTGCTGAATACTGTGCAACTATTTGCGATACGGCGAAGGAAATTGTGGCAAAAAAAATTTCAAATCAAATCTATTATTTTACTCCTTTTAGAGTGGTTTCTGTGAGGGAGCAAAGCGTAGCCTCGGAGCCTAAGAGGGTTAAACCCAATGGAGAGGATGTTCTCGCTTTGCTTCATTATACAAGGGACAACCAGGAACCGCAATTTAAGAAAATAGTGAAATGGATTAAGGAGTTTAATATCGCTGATTTGACTACTAAGTTAGAAGCTGGCAATACCAAACCTTCTTTCAGAGATGAAAAATTGTCTGTTAGTCTTGACCCCACTGAGATAGGTTTCGGTGCAAACCAACTGTTCCCTGTAATTGTTCAATCGTTTAGCTGTAAGCCGGGAAGCATCATCATGGTAGATGAACCTGAAATAAGCTTACACCCAAGTTCTGAAGTCAAGTTACCTTTCTTATTTTCAGAAATAGTAAAAGAGGATAAACAAATAATAATCACCACTCATAGCGAATTTTTACCTCTGGCATTGGGGAAGGCTGTAAGGGAAGGAAAAATAAATAAGGAAGAAGTTGCTTTATACGAGTTAGTAAAAGGAGAAGAAGGGACGGAGAAGAGGGAATTAAAACTGGATGAAAACGGGAGAATCATGGGCTGGATACCTGAATTTCGTAAGGTTGAGGATGAAATATATGAAGATTGGGGCAGTTTTCTTCCTGAGGAGGAATAGAAAATGTCTGCTGTGGTCATTTCCACACGTCCATTTTTTAATGACCTTTTAAGGGCGGAATCAAAGATGTTAGATAAAATACAAAAAGAACGTTACAAATTAGGAATGAGTAAAAGCATTGAAAAAGCATATAAAGATGCTTACAAGAAGCATCGTGACATCCCAAAATTCATTCCAGCACGTAAAATGGAAGAAGTGTTTGAAAAGCTGAAAAGAGAAAATAAGTTAATAGTGATGAGGTCTTCTGGAATAAAAGCTAAGACTAAAGAGATGAAAATAGAAGGGATGCAGGAAAAACACAAAAAATTTGTCGAACTTGCAATTGCTCTTAATGCAAATTATCTTATAACGGAGGTGAGATATCATCTTTCAATATCTGGGGAACTCAAAAGAAAATTCAATATAGAAGTGGTAAGACCTGAGGATTGGTATGATAAGTAAACAACTTGAGTTAGATAACTTCATGAAGGAGGAAAAAGCGTGAAATGGTAAGAACAAACGACAACTTCTATTCGCAGTTTTACTTAGCGGAAACTCTTAAAGGGGAAGTAGAAGGCTGGGTGAACGAAGGCTATCCTGGAGTAACCCAAACAACTTACGAACTCCTTCATTACTGGTTTGACCGAGA
>JAGMCN010000238.1 GCA_023129235.1 Caldifarciminota bacterium
TTGACCTGGAAGATGCCGCAGTCCGTTCTATAAAAGCTCTTGTTGGAACCAATGTCCATAAGATTGACGGAGAAAAAACACCTTTTAAAGAAAATAGTTTTGA
Organism: Caldifarciminota bacterium; assembly: GCA_023129235.1. GTDB lineage: Bacteria > Hydrothermota > UBA3073 > JACQXS01 > JACQXS01 > JAGMCN01. The sequence goes on from JAGMCN010000238.1 coordinate 104, forward strand.
TACAGTTGTGATAATTGATTTTCTTGAACACATTCACACTGATGCATTGTTCATAGAAGAACTTAAGCGTATAATAAAGCCGGGCGGGACGCTGGTTATAAATGTGCCATATCATTCAGGAAGATTCTCTCTGCTAAACGGTTTGAAAAATGTTCTCAAACTGACAGATGAAGAGCATGGTCACGTACGGCCCGGTTATAGTCTTGAAGAGCTGCATAGACTCCTGAGCGGGAAATTTAAAATAGAACAGGATGCGACATATATAAAATTTTTTTCAGAGCTTATTGACATAATGATTCGTTTTGTCTCAGCCGGAAATAAAAAGACTGCCGGCAGGAAGGGAACACTGATAACCGAAAATTCTTTTCAGAAAAATACAAGGGTGTTCAAATTATATTCAGCAATCTTTCCTCTCCTCCGGTTTATCTCAATGCTGGATTTTTGTTTATTCTTCGCCCGGGGAGCCAGTTTAATCGTAAAAGCAAGTAATAAAAAGGGTGCTGTAGGATAGAGTTGAGGAGAAAAGGAGTGGTTGGAGAATCAGAAAGAGCAAATCATGTTTCGTGGGGATGTGATTTGCATACATCTACTGAGATGTATGCAAAAAGGTTTAGCGGGAAAGCCGGCGAGATGATTTTGAATAGACAGAGTGAACTACTCGGTCTATTTCTGGAAAATCTTGAGGGCAAAAAAGTCCTTGATGTTGGAGCAGGACATGGGCAGACTGCGGAAGTTGTGCTTTCAAAGGGCGGACATCTTACAGCTTATGGAAGCAGTGAGAAAAATTTCTATCAATTAAGAAAAATAATTAAGGAGAAAGGACATAGCGTTGAATTCAAGGCTGGTCCATTATATGAACTTCCATTTGAGGGGAAATCGTTTGATGTGGTCATAAGTCTTCGGATGATTTCACATGTACCTGACTGGACTCTTTTCTTAAAAGAGCTCTGCCGTGCTGCAAAACGCTCTGTAATAGTTGATTTTGCTCCCGGGAGCTCATTGAAGTTCTTTTCACTTCTTTTGAAAGAAAAAATGGAAATTGCATCCCGCAGGTTTACGACACAGAGCATAGAGGAAATAAAAAGTGCGGCAGAGGAGAGCGGTTTTATCTTGAGAGATTATGAGAGGCAATTTATGATTCCTGTGGTTATCCATCGTATGGTGAAGAGCACACTGCTCCTGCCTCTTGAGCGGGCGGCTCAGAAGTTTCACCTTACTCATTTTATTGGCGGGCCTGTCCTTGCTGTTTTTGATAGGATGGGAGATGAATGCGTAGGGGTGGGGCTTGTCCCCACCCTGGGCGACCACAAGGGTCGCCCCTACGCTTACCGAGACGGGGTTGACTGAACTTACACCTTGCAGGGGTAAGATTTATCCGGAGACAAAAACTTGGGAAGTAAAAAAGTAATATTGGTTCTCATAACTATTGCTATTTTATTAAAGATAGGTGTTATTCTGTTCACATACCAGCATTTTGGGAGAAATGTATATGTGGGACATTATGCGAGGGACCTTGATTGCTGGTTTGATATGTTTAGTAAAATTGAGAAGGGGATGCTCCCTCTTGTGGATTTTCCGAAGGAGTATCCTGGAGGTGCTATTCTTCTGAACTGGGGACTTTCATTTTTTTATTCCAGCCCGCATCAGTTTATACTCGTCTACGGATTTTTCATGTTTCTTATCGATATGGCAGTTGCAGTGGTCCTGTGGAAGATATTGAGACTTGAGAAAAGGGGAAATGCGGACATAGTTTTGGCGCTGTATCTTTTCTTACCGACAATACTTATCCTTAATCATGTGAGGTTTGATATTGTCCCTGCATTTTTTGCAATTCTTGCTTATTATTA
>JAGMCN010000239.1 GCA_023129235.1 Caldifarciminota bacterium
TGAAATGAATATCCGAAAGTTTAGCCGAGAAGGTTTCGTATAAACTTAAAATACTTGTAGTATGCCATTCTTTTGTTTCTTTTATTTCTTTATCTGTATAATAGATTCCAACTTCCATAAACTTACCCAGCTTAAGTATCGGTCCTATTTCAGTCCTGAAATAGTAAATTCTACCAACGCCTGATTTAAATCTGCATTGTGAATTAACCTCAAGATATGCTGACTCCTTTATAGTCTTTTTTAATTTAAACTCACTCCAATACTCGCTGTAAGTTTTACTTGCTCCACAAATCAGTCCAAGTAACAAAATTGATATAATTTGTTTTCTCATTTTTTAGATTTTGACACTAAATTTTGGTATTGCAAGAAAAAAACAAAAAAAACTTGACAAAATTATTAAGAGATGTAGTTTTCTCTTTGATGTTTGGAAGGAAGTTCTTTCAAAAACAGGAAATAAAAGTAAAGGTGTGGCCTATAATATTAGTTTCTGTTCTTTTTATAATAGTTTTTTTGTTATTTAAGCGGATAGAGCAAGTTATAATTAAATGAATGAAAAAGAAGATTTTATCTGGAAACCGTGCTACCGGGAAGATTCATATTGGGAATTTATTTGGAGTACTTACAAATTGGGTAAAATTGCAATCTAAATACGAATGCTTTTATGAAATTGCTGACTTGCATGTTCTTACGACAAATTATAACCACAATGAGCATATGAGGTCAAATATAAAAGAAATGGCAATTGATTGGATGGCTTGTGGTATTTCTCCAGAAAAATCTACAATATTTATACAATCACTTGTGCCAGAACATGCTGAATTATATTTATTCTTTTCGATGCTTGTTCCTCTTGGGTGGCTTGAACGGAATCCTACTCTCAAGGAGCAAATAAGGGACTTAAACCTGCAAGACAAAGTGAATTATGGTTTACTCGGATATCCTGTTCTTCAGGCGGCAGATATACTTGCTTACAAAGCCGATGCAGTTCCTGTTGGCGAAGACCAGCTCTCGCATATTGAGATAACTCGCGAGATTGCTCGGAGGTTCAATTCAGTTTATAAGTCTATATTTCCTGAACCAAAGGCTTTGCTTACAGACTCTCCTAAAGTTCCGGGACTTGATGGACGCAAGATGTCAAAGTCTCTGGATAATGCGATTTTAGTGGATGAGCTACCTGAAATTACGAAGGAAAAAGTGAAAAAAGCATTTACAGACCCTTTGAAAATTCATAAAAATGATAAAGGACATCCTGATGGATGTGTTGTCTTTGCTTATTATAAACTTGTGAACGTAGAAAAAATTGAGGAAGTGAGAAAATTATGCACACAGGGAAAGATTGGATGTGTGAATTGCAAAGAAGAACTTGCAAACTTATTAAATAAGTTACTTGTTCCCTATAGAGAAGCTTATAGTAAAGTAAATCAGGAGGATATAGATGAAATTTTAGAGGAGGGTTCAAGAAAGGCAAGAAAGGTTGCAAAAGAAACCTTATGTGAGGTAAAAGAAGTAATGAATTTATGGTAAAAAGGAGGGGTTATGGATTTTAGTTTCAAGGATGTGGTGAGAGCACCAAAACTTGGGTTCTCCGCCAAAAAGATATGGGTTGGGTTTGTTGGACTGTTTACAGGGACCATTCTGTATTC
>JAGMCN010000024.1 GCA_023129235.1 Caldifarciminota bacterium
GAAAAAAGACAGCCGCAGGTATATCGCTCATAACTGTCCTACTAAAAAGAACATAAGCTGGGAAAAAGAGATAAAAGATTGCATATCTGACATTCATCTTATACTCCCTAAGGATTTTGATAAAAACGAAATATCCAAGAAGGTGGAAAATGAGACCGTAGAGAAATATTCCTATTTTGCCAAGAAATGTAAAAGGCACAAGAAGGAGTGAATTTCCGGGAGGATATTTTGAAACCAGATGCTCTCCACTCTTTATTGGGAAATGTGGATATACATTTGCCTTATCCAGATAAACTGTTCCTTGTCGCAAGCTATAAGCTAAATCAATATAGCAAGCTTCATCAAAGATTGCGTAGATTTTGGGGTAGAAGATAATATATATCAAAAGATATACTACTACAGAACCTATTAAAATACTACTCTCTCTTTTCATAAAATCTTTCATGGTGTATCTAAATAATTACATGCAAATAGAAAGAACTTACCACAAAGACTCAAAGGCACAAAGTCCACAAAGTTTTCATAAGACAATTCTTTTCTTCGTGTTGCTTGCGATTGTTCACTATGCTCCCAATCTCTGTGTCTTTGTGATTCTCCCCGTTCCGACGGGATTCCTGTCGGCAGTGGTAAAATCAAATGGATACATTATGGAATTTCTTGGTAAATAAGAAAACAAGATTCTTAATTCCGTCTTTAAAAGGATATAGCTTTGTCTTTCCTGTTCTTTCATAATATCCTATATGACATTCGCCAAATTTTCCTTTCTTGAGAGCTTCTATTTTTATTTCTTCTGAAAAAGGCATTCCATTACTCAAAAGTCTTAATTTACTTAGAAGTGATTTTTTAAATACCCACATTCCAGACTGAGAGTCTTTTATCCTGTATCTATAAAGGAAACGAAAAAAGAAAGTGAGTATCTTATTTCCTATTATATTTCGTCTGCACATAGATTTTCTATTTTTTAAAGGAAAGCGACAGCCTGAAACAAAATCTAAAGTATTTTCAAGCATAAAGTCAACAAGTTTTGCTATTTCTGAACGAGGATAAGTGCCATCACCATCTAAAACGGCTATAATTTCTCCTTCTGCTTTTGAAAATCCTCTTTTACAAGATATGCCATATCCTCTTTTCTTTTCAAACACAACTTTCGCTCCCATTTCTTTTGCAATTTCATCTGTTCTGTCTATAGAATTATTATCTACTACTATTACTTCATCTATGTAAGAGGGCATAATTCTTAATGTTTCTTTAATCCCTTCCTCTTCATTATAACAGGGGATGACGCAAGAAATTTTATATTCTTTATACATATCCGTCAGCTGACGGATTACATATACCACAGAAGTTCAAATATGCAACTTTTTTCTTTGACATAGTTTCTTCTTTACAATAAAATAAGCTACATAGAGAGAGAAAAATCAATGGAAACACTGCTTTCATTAATAGAATCTTTTCACAGTAGATATGTCTTCAAGCGAAGAGTTCAAGTTTTATCAAAGATGCTTTCTGAATTAATCCCCAGCAACTCCTCCGTACTTGATATAGGTTGTGGTAACGGGAATATTGGGTATCTAATGATACAGAATGACCCAAGTATTTCCATACAAGGATTGGAAGTATTGGCAAAATCAAGTTGTCTAATTAAGTGTAAGATTTTTAATGGGATGAACATTCCGTTGGAAGACTCATCGGTAGATGTGTGTATGTTAATAGATGTCCTTCATCATACACTTAACATTGGAGAGTTGTTGAAGGAAGTTTGTAGGGTGAGTTGTAAATACATACTCATAAAAGACCATATATGTGAAAATAGTGTGGACTTATCTATCTTGAAATTCATGGATTGGATAGGAAACCGCCCACATAATGTAAAGCTGGTGTATAACTATCAAAGCAAACATAAGTGGATTGAATATTTTTCATCTTGTAAGTTGCAAACCGTTAAATGGAAAAATGAAATCCCCCTCTATCCTTACCCATTTAACAAAATATTCAGTAGGAACTTGCATTTCATAGCATTACTAAAGAAAGATGAACATTATTAAATTCATTGCTCCTGATTTTTTAATAGGTAAAACATTGTGTTTAGGAAGGGCTGCGTTTGACATTATGCTATTACTCATTCGTAAGCCCTCAAAACGAACAGTTCACCTTGCTCGGCTTATCCTTCAAGTTATACCAAGACATACAATGCTATCGCCCAACAGGTTAATAAACCTTTATGATTTGGTGCAAAAGGCAAATACTCTTAATTTGCCAGGAGATATAGTGGAGTGTGGCGTCTGGAATGGTGGGTCAGCAGTAATAATGGGTGTTGCGTGCCGGGAGGATAAAATCTACTTCAAGGTAAGGAATTTATGGCTCTTTGATTCTTTCCAGGGACTTCCTAAACCCAAAGAGAGAGATGGAAAAAGAGAAAGAGATTCCTATTTTGAAGGATGGACTAAGGGAGATATCAAGAATGTTGTAAAAGTTTTTAATAAACTTGATGTCCCGTTGGAGAATGTCAAAATTATTCCGGGATGGTTTAATTCAACTTTGAGTACAAATTATATGAATACAATTGCGGTTTTGCATATCGATGCTGATTGGTATGAGTCTGTCAAAGTAGTTTTAGAAAAATTATATGATAAAATCGTTCCCGGCGGTTTTATTATCTTGGATGACTATTGGACATGGCAAGGATGTAAGAAAGCATTTGAGGATTATATAAAGGAAAATAAGATTGAAGAAATAGTGATGAAAAAAGTTGATAAGAGTGTTTACTTTCAAAAACCTGCGTAAAACAGGACAGCGTGGATGTGGATGAGAGTTGAGAGTTTGAGAGTTTAAGGAAAAGATTAGCACACAGATTCACACAGATTAAAAAGATAATCACGGAATGGGCTGATGGTTTAAAAGGCTAAAAGTTTAAGGGTTAGAGATTGAAGATTAAAGATTACAGAAAAGATTAACCACGAAGACACAAAGGGCACAAAGATTGCAGATTGCAAAAAACAAGAAACCACAGATGAACACAGATTGACACAGATTGAAGAAAAGATTCACCGCAGAGACGCAGAGAAAAGATTAAATAAAATGCCACTCATAGAGTCTGCGACAAAGACACAAAGATTGCAGATTCTGCGGGTGTTTTTGCTAAATAGACCCTTATGTGTAGTTCTATTTTTAGTGCTTATTCCTCTTTTGGCTCATACCCTTCCATAAAGGTGCAGAGCGAAGTTCTTGGAGTAACGCAGGAAGTGAATTTCAATACGAATTCCATAGCAGCGTTCTCGTTAGGAGCTTCATATATAACTACAAAGTCAGGCTTCCCGAAAAGTTTTAAAAATTGATGCACCTTTATACTCTCAGGAGGTTGAGTTTTTTTGATTAAATAAAATATATCCTCAGCCTTCCCGGGAATAATATCAAAGCTGGTCATAAAAAGCATAATCCCCTCCTTTTCCTCAGACTTGAGTCTTGAGATAGAGATAGAGAATAAAGTCTATCTCAAATCTCTGTCTCTGTCCAATAATTTATAAGGTTTCCAAGTGTATGGACGCTTAAAAATCCCTGGATAGCACTTTAGTTCGTCAATTCTTTTCGTAACTTGTGCTGGATTGCCGATAACAACTGTTCTTGCAGGAACATCTTTTGTTACACAAGCTCCAGCTCCAACAAGAGCGTGTTCTCCAATAGTAACTCCCGGAAGAATTATACATCCTCCTCCGATTTTAGCAAACTTTTTCACTTTGGCGCCGCCCAGACATTCACGATATTTTGGGCAAGGTGGATGAGGGTCGTCAAGGAATACAGTTCCGGGACCTATAAAGACATTTTCCTCAATTTCCACAAGTTCAAGGAAGCAAGATGAATGTATTCTTGTTCCAGAACCAATCTTATTTTCAACCTCAATAACCGTATTAGTGCCTATGCTCACATTATCGCCAATTATATTGTTTTCCCTAATAGTAACTCCTTGTCCTGTTTGGAAATTATTGCCTATTTTATTTCCAGTATATATGGTAGTGAATGGGCGGATAATTGCACCGTCTCCGATTTCGGTGTTCGGTGTTCGGTGTTCGGTTTTCGGAGGGAAGCCGATAATAACGAAATCGTATATTGTGCTATTTTTGCCAATTTTTACTCCAGGGTATATCTTTGCCGATTTTCCAATCTTAACCATAAATTTATTTCACCACAAAGAACACAAAGGACACAAAAAAGATTAGCACACAGATTCACACAGATTAAAAAGATAAACACAGATACATAAATATAAAGAAATGCCCTGATTTTTTGAGATAGTGAAAATCTGTTTTATCTGTGAACATCTGTGTGCAAATTTTTTTAATTCGCTAAATTTGTGTAATTCGTGGTTTCTCACTTAAAATGCTCCTCTTAATGATAGCACCGTTGGGATTGTGTGTAATAATATTTTTATATCTAACCACAACGACTGATTTGATGCATAGTAAAGGTCAAGCATTACCATTTCATCAAATGGGATAAGACTTCTTCCCATAATTTGCCATATTCCTGTTATGCCTGGTTTTGCAGAGAATCTTGCAAAGTGCCACTTTTTATAGGATTCTACCTCATAAGGTATTGGAGGTCTGGGACCTACAAGCGTCATATCTCCTTTTAACACATTAAGAATTTGAGGAAGTTCATCAATAGAGAGCTTGCGAAGCCATTTTCCAATAGTTGTAGTTCTTGGGTCATCTATTAGTTTATAGACTTTTTGGTCATTACATTTGCCGTTTATATTTTTTTTCATATATTCTTGATGAAGTTTTTCTCCCTCATTCTCTCTCATAGTCCTGAACTTGTATAGGTCAAATGTGCACATATTGTTATTTACTCGTTGTTGCCGGAAAATCACTGCTCCCTTTGAGTTTAATTTCACAAGAATAAATGTGATAATGAATATTGGCAACGAAGCGATAAAAAGTAGTGTTCCAAGTATAACATCCGTCACTCTTTTTAATCGGTAATAGCGAGGCGACGCCCCTACATCTTTTTTCTTGAATATTAGCCATTTATTTTTTGAGATACAAGAGATATTATCTGTTTTCACATATACATCTCCTTTTTCTTCGTATTTCAAAACGAATTTCACAATTTCTTTAGGGGTAAGCCCGGGACAATTTATTGTATGAGTTTCAGTTTTATCAGAATGAAATTTCTGCAAATCGCTTTTATTGCTTATATTAAGAACCATATTAGATTACAAATTACAGATTGCAGATTGTTAGTTGTTATTGTTCTCTACAGCTACAAAGTTAATGAGCTTATTTGGGACGAAAATAGTTTTTTTAATAGCATTGATTCTATTTGCTATCTTTGGAATTTGCAAAGCTTGTGATTTCACAGAATCCTCAGGTGTATCTTTTGGCATCTGAAGCATTGTCCTGACTTTTCCATTAATTTCAATTATTATCGTAACAATTTCTTCTTCAATCTTTTCCCATTGTGGCCATTTAGATTTAAATACTGATTCGGTATTTCCAAGTTTTTCAATCCATAATTCTTCAGCCAGATGAGGAGCAAATGGTGCAATTAACTGAACAAGAATCTTTAACCCATAACTAAACCAGGAGTCGTTCTCTGATTGATAAAGTTCATTAACAAATGTCATAAGAGCTGCAATAGCTGTATTATGACTACGATTTTCAATATCATGAGTTACCTTCTTAATTGTAAGATTTATACTCCGATATAGTGCAGTCTGTTCGGTTTTCGGTTTTCGGTTTTCGGTTTTCGCCGATAACCGCTCATCGCTAACCGATAACCGAGTTTCACTTTCTATAAGATTATACACCCGTGAGAGGAATCTTGATGCGCCAGCAACTCCTTCAACAGACCACACAGAATCGTGTTCAGGTGGTCCTATAAAGAGTATTGTAACTCTTCCGGTATCAGCTCCCCACTTCTGTACAAATGGGCCAATAGGAACTGCGTTTCCCTTAGATTTTGACATCACCTGTCCGTTTTTATCCATTACCATGCCGTGAGTAAATAATTTAATACAAGGTTCATTATGTACCAACAATCCCTCATCATAAAGGAATTTAGCAATAAAGCGGAAATAAATAAGATGTCCTGTAGCATGCTCAATTCCTCCAATATACTCATCTATTGGGAGCCATTTTTGAGCAGATTCTTGAGAAAAAGGCTTGTGGTCATTTTTTGAATCTAAATAACGAAGCCAGTACCAAGATGAGTCTATAAATGTATCCATTGTATCCGTGTCGCGATGTGCCTCTCCCCCACATTGCGGGCAAGAAGTATTGACGAAATCAGAAGCAGAAGCTAATGGAGATTTCCCTCTGTTCGCAGAATCCTGTGGAGGTGTAAAATCAACTTCTTCAGGCAGACGGACTGGCAGTTCATCAAATGGAATAGGAACAGCACCACATTTTGAGCAATGAATTATGGGGATTGGAGCACCCCAATATCGTTGTCTTGAGATAAGCCAGTCGCGAAGACGGTAATTTACTTTTTTTCTTCCAAGTTTTTTTTCTTCCACATACTTTTCTATCTCAATAATTCCATCCATGGAGGATAAACCGGTAAAGGAACCTGATTTTACCATCGTTCCATAATCTGTATAAGCTTCTTGCAGAGGTGGTTCGCGAACCGCCCCTACAGGTTGAATAACCATCTGTATGGGAATTTTATGGGTTTTTGCAAACTCAAAGTCTCGCTCATCATGTGCTGGAACTCCCATTATAACTCCAGTTCCATACGATGGCAGGACATAATCAACAATCCAAATAGGTATTTTGGTCTCAGAAAGAGGGTTAATCGCATACTCTCCTGTAAATATACCATCTTTAGTTTGAGCGCGCTCGATTTCTGGTTGTTTCAGAGAATTTTCTATATAATTTTTAATTTTTGTGTTTTTTCTACCCATTTCTTTTGCCAATTTATCAGCTGGAGAGAGAGCTAAGAATGTAACTCCATAAATTGTATCTGGCCTTGTTGTAAAAACAGAAATCCGCTCATTATTATATTGGAAATCTATTTCCAGTCCTTCGCTTCTACCGATCCAGTTTCTTTGTAAGTTCTTTACCTGCTCGGGCCATTCTGGAAGGTCATCTAAACCAGAGAGCAGTCTTTCGGCATAGGCTGTAATTTTAAAGAACCATTGAGTAATTTCTTTCTTAATCACAGGAGTTTCACATCTCCAGCATTCTCCGTTTTTTACCTGTTCATTGGCAAGGGTAGTCTGGCAATGAGGACACCAGTTTACATAAGCCTTTTTTCTGTAGGCAAGTCCTCGCTCAAAAAGTTTCAGGAAGAGCCATTGAGTCCATTTATAATAATTTGGTTCTGATGTTATTATCTCTCTATCCCAGTCATAAGAAATTCCCATAAGTTTAAGCGTCTCCCGACTCGTATTTATATTATCCATCGTCCATTTGCGGGGATTTATTCCCTTATCAATTGCACATTGCTCTGCAGGAAGTCCGAAAGCATCCCAGCCAAACGGATGCAAAACATCGTATCCTTGCATTAATTTAAATCTCGCAATTGTATCGCCAAGCACATAATTTTTGGTATGTCCTATGTGAATATCCCCAGAAGGATAAGGATACATTTCAAGGATATAACACTTTTTCTTTGGGTTAACTGAAGTCTTATAAAGTGAATTTTTGAGCCAAAAATCCTGCCATCGGCTCTCTATTTTCTGAAAATCATACATCTAAATTCACCACAAAGTCACAAAGAACTTGTTCGCAGAATCCTGTGGAAAAGACACAAAGAAATTTTTTAATATAAAACTTTGCGACCTTTGTGCCTTTGAGTCTTTGTAGTAATGCATTAAGGAATTATAGAGTAAATTTCAAAGTAGCATATCGTAGTCGTTCTTGGATGGACAGATATCTTTTTCTCTGCCCAATGATAACCAACTCTTCCGGCTCTCACCCAATAAGTTTCGGAAGGCAATCTCACAGTAACTGTTCCTGTTTCTCTATCTGTCGGTACACTTGGGATAGATGTTCCGGGAAAAGAGACTACTGCACGTTTAGGATTGCCACTTTTTGCATCAGTCACTACTACAGTAAGCATTCCTGTTGATGACTCACGCCATTTCTTGAAAACTAAGGAATTTACATTAACACCAATTGCAAAACGTGGATAAAGTATAGAAGAACCTTTAAGTCTATGTTCAAGTTTTGATGCAGAAATTCCTACCTGGAAGAAATGACTTCTAATTTTAATTCCTGCATTGAAATCTCTACCATCAAAATCAAATACTCCAAATAAATGATATAAAAGTAGTATCTCTGCCCCCCAAAACAATCCTATAGCATTAGAATGATATTTTCCTGAAAACATATCTGAATTAAAAAAATGTGACCTTGGACCATATCCCACAAAACAGCCATTTCCTATTCCAATATTGTAAATTCCATAAGGGCCCATATCTTTTGTTGCTACAATAAAAAGTGAGAGTCGCTCTGAAGTTCTCTTGTAATCATATGTTTGGTCATCATCCCAGCCAATATCTCTTCCAATACCCACTGGACAAATCCATTCATGTGGAGATATATACTTACTTCCAATTGCAACAGCTGGCAGTTTATTAGTTTCCTCGCTTACTTTGAACTTTACCTCAGATGATAGAATTTTACTTGTAAGAACAGAAAGTCCGAAACTTAACCTATTTAGAGCTTCAATTTCAATATATGCATTCCTATCTATAGAATAGGGGTCTTCTGGGGTTGTAATGCTTAAATTTAATCCAAGACTAAATGCAGTACCAGATGAATATGCGGTTGGAGTATCAATCAAGTGCGAAGGGTCCTTGAATTCGCTGAATCCAGTAGTAGCAAACAATAACCCTGCGATTAATAATTTATAGTTCACGATTTTGGAGTATAATGTTTATAATAATAATGATACTTATAATACATTCCTTCTTTTACCTTGTTAATAACTACACCAAGGAAAACTGCTCCTGTGGATTTAAATGATGATATTGTTTGAAGTAATAACTCTCTCGGGATTTTTCTTAATTCCAATGCCAAAATTACACCTTCTACCATATTTCCCAATAAAAATCCATCTGCACAAGTAATAAGAGGAGGAGAATCAATTATTACCATTTCAAAATTTTTCCTCAGTTCGGAAATTAAGGTTTTCATTAATTCAGAGTCTATAAGCTCGCCGGGATTCGGTGGTATATGACCTGCTGGGATAATCCAAAGATTTTCTATCTTGGTAGGAAATATCACATCTTCTATTTTTGCATCTCCAACAAGTAAATTTGATAACCCGACTTTACTTGATATCTCAAACAACTTATGTAAAGAAGGTTTTCTGAGGTCTCCCTCTATTACAACTGTTTTTTGCAGTGTTCTCGCGTAAGTAACACCAAGATTAGAAACAAGCGTTGTTTTTCCTTCTTCTGCCACACAGCTTGAAACAAGCAAAGTTTTTAAGCTGCCAGGTTTTGAAAACTTTAAATTTATTTGAAGTTTCTTATATGCCTCAGCTGATGGTGATGCCGGGTCCTCAATTATACCATCAGAGTGCACCGGAATTGCTCCTGCCACAGGAATTTTTAATTTTTCTATCTCTCCTACTTCTTTAATAGAAGTATCCAAATGTTCTTGAACAATTACTCCTCCAATTCCAATCCCGATTCCGAAGACTAAAGCCAATATAAGATTTCTGACTGGCTTAGGATATATTGGAAGTTGAGGCGGAATTGCTTGTTCAATTATCACAACATTCCCAATTTCTCCTACTTCTGTTATTTTAGCTTCCTCGTAGCGGTCAATTAGGCTTTGGTAGATGCTTTCGTTAAATTCATAAGTCCGCTCAAGTCTTGCAAGTTTATATTCTTTCGTAGGAAAACGACGCACGCGTTCCTGATATTCCTTTATTCTTTTCTCCATAGCACTTTTTGCCGATTGTAATTGAATGAGATTGAACTTTTCATTAAATATTTTTCCTGATAATTCTTCAATATAAAAGAGTGGATTCATTGAAAGTACTTCTTCCTCAGCTCTACTCGTTGCTTTTTGTTTAAGTCTTTGCTTGATTTCCTCTATTTTTTTGTTCAGTCCTATTAACTTAGGATGCTCCGGAGCCAACCCCGCAATTACATACGAAGAATATTCGTTACCAAACATCAAAAGTTGAGCCCTTAAACTTGAAAGCGAGGGATTATCAATTTTAACAATTTCTTCTGCAAGTCTTTCGTTTTCTTTTTTAAGTTCTTGTTTTAATCGTACGATTAGTGCCTCCGTTATACTAATTTGAGATACCTTTGAACCATATTCCGATTGAAGTTTAACAAGCTCTTCTTGCAAAGCACTACCACTGGCACTTATTGAGATGAGCTTCTCTTTTTCCTTGAATTTCCGAAGAGATTCTTCTGCCTCTTTAAGCCTTTCCTGGACTTCTGGAAGTTGAGCTTCTATGAACTTTCTCACTTCTGTCACTTTTATTCTTGCAATTTCCACGGAATACTCTTTAAAAGTCTCTGTGATACTATTTGTTATAGAAGCAACTTCTTCAGCATCTCTCGCTTCAACTGTAATTTGAATAATGTGAGAACCTCTTAATGGAATGACTTTAGTACTCCCGAGCAAAATATCAGGAGCATTTTCAGAATGAAGAAGCCATGCTTTCACTTTTTTCTCTCGCATATGACTTATTACTTTTTCTGCGAATCCTCTTGACCTCAATATCTCACAATTTGTTTCTATTCCAAATGCTTCTTCTAATATTTGACTTTTACCAAGCAAGGTTGAAGTTTCTTTCACTAAAATTTTAGAGGATGTACGAAATGTTTTCGGGGTTAAAGTAGTCTTTATCGCAGTAAATACTATGATTCCCAAAAATATGCTGATGAAAATCCATTTTCTCCGCAAGAAAACACGAACATATCTTCTTAAATCTATTTCGCCTTCCATAAAACTATCCCTGGAATGAGTCGTTGATCCCTTGGAATGAACCATTGATTCCCTGGAATGAACCGTTGATTCCCTGGAATGAACCGTTGATTCCCTGGAATGAACCGTTGATTCCCTGGAATGAACCGTTGATTCCTTGGAATAATCCATTTATTCCTTGGAATAATCCATTTATTCCTTGGAATGAGCCATTTATTCCTTGGAATGAGTTGTTCATTCCGTGGAATGAATCGTTGATTCCACAGAGTATCTTGTATGCAGACTTATCCATATTTATTTCTTTAGCATATTATACAATTGCAAATATACCAGCACAACAAGAGTAGTTTCTGTAATATTGTGTGTAAAGCCCTTGACTCTAGAGAAAAATGTCTGATTAATCCGCACCATATCTCCCGGTTTCATAATGGGAATATTCTCACGATTTCCTGTTTTAAAGAAATCAGATAAGTTCACGGTAACCACAGATGGAGTTGGGAAAGAATGTATAACCTTAACCCGAGAGAGATTAGCACCTTTCATTGGTCCTCCGGCTAAAGATAAAAGTGTAACGAGGTCTGTTCCGTCCGGGATAGAATAAAGTCCGGGAGACACAATTTCTCCCCATATAGACACCTTTATTTGAAGCTCACCTACTCCCCCAAGATATACATAATATTTAGCCCCTGGAGACTGAATATCTTGAACCTGTAATAAGAAAAATATTAAAGCAATCACTTTGTCTTTCATACAAATTGAAAGTCTCTTTGTCAAGTAAAAAAGCAAGATTCAATCTTCTGAGTGGTTAAATCATTTTTACTTGACATCTGATTTTTGGTGGTATAAGTTAAAACTAATGAGACTTGATGTATCACCAACTCGGATGGAGCTTTTGGGACTTCGCAAACGAACTGCCCTTGCAAAACGGGGACATAAGTTGCTTAAAGACAAACAGGATGAATTAATGAGAAAGCTTTTAGAGGGATTGAAAATTTTAAGAGAGTTGAGGGAAAAGTTGGAAAGAGAGCTTGAATTCACGATAAAAAGATTTTTATTTGCACGGAGTTCAATGAATTCTGGAGAGGTTGAAGAAGCATTTCTTTTGCCTGGCAAGGAGCTACGGATAGAACTTGAGAAGAAGAGGTTTTTAAATGTTGAGGTTCCTATTTTCAAAAGGATAGTATCCGGAAAAATACACTGTTATGGATTTGCGAGAACAAGCCCGGAACTTGACAATTCACTTTTGAGTCTTGAAAAAGTAGTAGAGGAAATAATAGAACTTGCAGAGCGTGAAAAATCTATTGAGCTTATAGCAATGGAGATACAACGGACAAGAAGAAGAGTAAATGCCCTTGAATATGTTTTGATTCCATCACTTGTAGAGACTGTGAGATATATTCAAATGAAGTTATCAGAGATGGAGCGAGGTAATCTTTCAAGATTAATGCGTATAAAAGAAATAATAAGAGGCAGTGAGTAAATTATAAGTTATGAATTTTCTATCGTTAGTTTTTAATTTATAATTCAAAGAGGAGGTAATATGGAGTTCTTGTTACTTGGAGGAATGATTCTTTTAATGGGAGTTCTAAACAAGATACTTGTTTTCAAACAAGCGAATAAAGCTCTTATAGGACTTAAACTCCCTATTGGCATTGTAGTATTTTTTGTTGGAGTTAGCTCATTTGCAAAGGGAGTAGGATTTATCTTTCCCGGTATTATGGGAATAATAGCAGGCGTATTTCTCATAATGGATTTACTTAAATTGATCCCAATGGCATCAGACTCTCTTGAGAGAGTAGATATAGCAATTACAGGATTTCAAATCCCTATTGGTATTCTTACATCAATATCAGCTATAATAGGGTTGTTTATGAGATAAAACAACTGCAAGATAGCCTCTTTTGCTACATCTTTCGTATAGATTTCCAGACTGTATGTTGACATATAAGTTTCCTTGGATTTTTGAGCTTGCATTTAAAATTCCTCCTCTTTTAATCTGGAGAAAGAAGAGTTTAAAAACTTTGGTAAGGGCAATTCGTGAATTATCCATACAACCACATAAAATATTGGACATTGGATGTGGAGCTGGAGTTTTGACTCCAGTGATTAAGAAGTTATATCCTGAGGCAGAGATATTCGGTATAGATAATTCAATTGATATGATAAACTTTGCGAGAATGAGATATGGAAATCTTGCAGAGTTCAAGGTAATAAATTTTTTAGGATATGAGGGATCTTATGATTTAATCATCGGGTTTTATAGTTTTGAGTTTTTTCCTTTATTTGAAGGGATAAAAAGAATAAAAAAACTCCTTAACCCCGGAGGAATGTGTATTATAGTAACAACTGGAAGAGCTCCTTTTAGTATCTTACATCGGTTTTTTGTGAGCAAACTCTTGAGAACAGAACTTTATCTTTATTCTCCATCTGATTTTTATAAATTTCTTGTAGAAGAGAATTTTTCCTTACGGACAAAAATTATAAGTGAGATTGAGGGAAGCTATCTTCTTTCTATCAAATCTCTGGGATGAATTCCAAGCTACTTAATTAATGACTGTGAAGAAAAGGGCAGACACACAGGTCTGCCCCCATATCTCCTGTCAAACAGAATTTGATAAATCAAATTTCTACTTGAGTAAGATAAGTTTCTTTGTCCCAGTCTCTTCTCCAATCTCAAATTTGCAGAAATAGATTCCAGATACTAACTCTTTGATATCAAGTTTGAGTTCGTGCTTTCCTTCTGTTCTAACCTGGTCCAGAAGAGTAGTAACCAGCCTGCCAGTTATGTCATAGAGTTTGATACTCACATGAGCTTTAGTAGGAAGTTCGTAGAGAATTGAGCCGGAAGTTTGAATAGGATTGGAGTAATCTACTTTGAAGCTTGGCTTTACTGAGGATTCTTCCACCCCATAAGCTGGCACATGAACAATCCTCATCATAAAATCATGTGCAGCAACAACTTCCCAAACACTTAGGTCATCGGACCAGTACGACCTATTATCTACTGGCGAGTTCTCATCTGATCCAATGGCAGGTCCGGTATCATTTTCTGCAAATTTCGCTACAAGCCAGATGTCATCTGTTGTAGTAATTTGTGTCAAA
This sequence comes from Caldifarciminota bacterium, assembly GCA_023129235.1. Lineage (GTDB taxonomy): Bacteria > Hydrothermota > UBA3073 > JACQXS01 > JACQXS01 > JAGMCN01. The sequence goes on from JAGMCN010000024.1 coordinate 14,001, forward strand.
GTACTATCAAAGTCTACAACTATCCACTCTGGAGATGCAAATGCCAATGGACCTGTAATTGTTTGATATGGAGAGCCCATATCTGGAGTTGATGCACTCCCGGGGAACAATCCTATATATTCAAGAGCTTTGGTACTATTTACATAGACCTTACCTTTTGTAACATAGAATGGCGGGACGACATAAGACGTAAATCTCGCGGCAAAGGCATCGTCGGCTCCATTTGGAGTATTCACTGCCCACCATCCTTCTTTTTTGAAGTCGTCGTATGCAATTTCACCGTGTTCATAGCTTTGGGAAACCCGTGATAGAGTATCGTTGTCAGGAACCTCGTCTCCAGCAAGAGATGTAGCAAAAGTAACAGTATGTTCTTCATTATAAAGAAGAGGAGTCCAATTAACGAATGTAAGAGGTTGTGTAGCACCTGAAGCTAAATCGTTAACTGTCTGAGAATCTGCATACACAAGGGTGCCAAGATGGTCTGTTATAATGCATCCCACTTTAAATGTTTCAGTGTTAAGTCCTGTGTTTTTCGCTGTAGCTTTTACCTCGTAGCTTGTTCCAACATACACACCACCAGAAGGAGCTTCTGTTGAGAACACGCAAACATCGTGATCAACTGAAGTCCATGAGACATATGCGAACTTTGCATGCTCGCCATAAGAGGAATTTGGTAGCCAAACACCAGATGAATCATAAAAACTATGTCCTTGAAAAGCATCGTCTGATATACAAAAAGGACTCCCTGATGGAACATCTCCAGGCACTACTGAGAGCCAGAAATCTCCTGACTCAATTTTTATTGAATCAGGTAGGTCATGCATTGTTTCACTTGGATAGTTGAGGGCAGTCAAGTCCACGGATTCATAGAGAACTGTCTGTCCGTCACCAGCATAGATTTTGAACCTGAACTGGTCGCTAATCCAAGGGTTACCTCCATCTTTATAAAATATACTCTTCACCTTTTTAATCCAAAAAGGGTACTGAACCTGTGAGAAGTCAGACATTTCAAAGAAAGTTGCTCTCTCAGGAGTCCAAGTGAAGAAAGCACCAGTTCCACTATAATAAGTTATCCATTCTTCAGCTTTTTCCCCCTTTAAGATGACCGAGTTCTTGGCACTGGGACCTACCCAACCTGCTTTTACCGTATTGCTTATCACTCTGCCCATATAGTCTCCAAAACAATAACTTGCAATTACCACACCTAAAATAAAAAACATAACCTTTTTCATCTTGTTCCTCCTCCTTTCATAAAAACACCTATATATTCTGTCAGCAACTCTATTGCTCCATACACACCTCCTTTTATTAAACCATTGTTTCTCACTTTATAAACGCTACCATTTCCTTTATTAAATATAATTCTTATATTACTTTTGTCAAGAAAAATTGCTTTGCATTATACTTATTTTTTCATTCATTTTCTTCAAAATTCAAGGGTTTTTCTTGACAAACATCTTTTCTACATTATCTTCTTACACAAGATGATAAAAATTGAGCACATTGGGATAGCTGTAAAAAATATTGAAGAAGGACTTAAGTTTTGGGAAGACATTTTTGGACTCAAGACAGAGAAAATTACTCAGGTAGAATCTCAAAATGTAAAAGTAGCTCTTATTGATGCAGGAGGAGCAAAAATAGAACTCTTGGAACCTACGGGAGAAAAGAGTCCAATTGCAAAATTCTTGAAAAAGAGAGGCGAAGGATTACATCATATCTGTTTTGAAACAAAAGATATTGAGACTACTGTAGCCACATTAAAAAAGAAAGGGATTGTGTTAATAGATAAATCTCCGAGACCTGGGGCATTTTCAAAGAAAATTGCTTTCTTACATCCTTCCTCATCCCAAGGTGTTCTTATTGAGCTCTGTGAGAAATAAATGATTTTCCTAACTTTTATTATCTTAAACAACTGGTCGCCTGATACTCTCATTGCTGAGGGCTATACTTCCTATCCCAACCAAAATAATATAGTTTGTGATGCAAATGGAGATGTGCATATTTCATGGTTTAAATGGAATGGCGGGTCTTCATATTCTACATACTATCAACATTACACAGGAACTCAGTGGATAGGTTATGAAGACTTATCTACCGGAATAACACAAAGTTTCAATTATTTGCCATCTATAACAAATTGGAGCTCCGGGACTGGAGATTTATATCTTTATGCATTATGGCAAACTAACTGGGTATCACATCGGGGCGAAGGATACTTTAGAATAACTCTGAGGAAGTTTTCCTCAACTGGAGAATGGGAAGATACTATAGCATTTGTTTCATCTGATTCAATGGATGCTTTTGCTCCCTGTGCAGTATGTGATTACAAAGGAGTAGTTCATATCGTATGGGAACAAGGATATGAAATTTGTTACAGGAATCTCACAGTCTTTGGCTTTTCAGATGAGATTTTTTATCTTTCAAACAGCGGGGTATATACAGCTTATCCTGCAATAGCAACTTTTGAAGAGAAATTATTCGTTGTTTGGGAAGATTTAAGGGATGGAAATTTCGAAATATATTTTAAAGAATTTGATGGAAATAAGTGGAGTGATGATAAGAGAGTTACAAATTCAACTTCTGCTTCTCTTTTCCCAAGTTTATGTGTTGATTCAACTGGTATAGTTCATATCGTATGGCAAGAAGATGCAATCGGAGGATATAAAATCTTTTACACTAATTATACTCAAGGAAATTTTGATACTCCCAGCGTAGCTGTAGAATCTCCAAGCGAAGCAATGAGATCATCTATCGTAAGTGATGGGGAGAAAATTCATCTTGTATGGTCAGACTCAAGGGATGGAGACTGGGAAATCTATTACAAAGTTAAAAGTCAAAAGTTAAAAGTGAAAAGTGAATGGGAAGCTCCTGCAAGATTGACATATAGTTCAGGAGTTTCGGCAGACCCAAGTATCAGTGCGGACAAAGATGGAAATCTTTATCTTTTGTTCTGGGATACTCGTGATGGAAAGGCAAAAATATATTTCAAAAAGAAAGAACTCAAGAACACAAGAACGCAAGAGCACAAGAGTATAAATTTAGTCATCTCGCCAAATCCTTTCACTCAAAAGACCGTTATTCATTATTCGTTAAACGCAAATCGGACGATTCACGATTCACGATTCACGATTTATGATCTCTCTGGCAGACTCATCCGGGAATTTCCGATGCAGGGTCCACGACTCACGGCTCACGAAGTAGTTTGGGATGGCAAGGATGCTAATGGAGTAGAGTTAAATTCTGGAATTTACTTTTTGAAAATTGAAAATCAAGAGTTGAAGAAGAAAATAGTTGAAAAAATCATTTTGATAAGATGAGAAAAATTTCTGGATTAGCAATTTGTTGGTTTGCAAGTTTGCTGATAACAGGGAAAGTAGCAGATTCTTTTAGTTCTGGGAGATTGTGGAAAACCTCGCCTGATGGAGAGACCTCCTGGTATCAATTATCAAAGTCAGAAAATTTCTCCTACAAAGCTCCTCCTCAACTTATCTCTTCTAACCCAAGTGGTTGTGTAGTTGAAATTCCTTCAGGAGATGAGGAAGTTTTTATTCTTGTAGGTATTCCTCCTCGTGGACAAGTTAAATGTAATCAAGGAAAGATTGACCAAATTGCGTGGATAAGAAGACATCGGATTGCAAGGATTTCAGTCAAACCCTTCAAGAACAAAAAAAGAGAGATACACATAAATTGGGAAGGGTGTAAAGGAAGCGTTGGGTTACCTGAAAATACGCCGTTTGAGCATATATTAAGAAAACATCTTGTAAATTATGAAGTCTCAAAAAATTGGGTAAGACCAAGAAAAGTCAAAAGTCAAAAGTCAAAAGTCAAAAGTTGTAAAATTATTGTGGAACAAGAAGGAATATATCGCGTAAGTTATGAAGATATTTGTGACATAATCCCAGAGAATATAGACCCCAGAACTATCAAGCTAACTCATTGTGGATTTGAAGTTCCTATAGTCATAAAGGGGGAAGAAGATGGAAATTTCAATTCAGATGATTGGTTTGAGTTCTATGCCAAGCGAAGAGAAGGTGAATTTACATACTTGAATTTATTCTCTGATACGAATGTCTATTGGCTTGAATTCGGAGGCCCACCCGGCGCAAGGTTAGCAAAAGAGAGTTGCGAGCCCTATCAAGCATCTGTTGTTTTTTCTTACCCATCTAAAATTCACTTTGAGCAGGACAGTATTTATAGACTTTTCGGTGATTACCCGGACACCATTGACCCTTGGTTTTGGGCTGGATTTAGCTCCGAGAAAAGTTTCTACTTAGAAACACCGAGCCCAGTTACATCAGCCGATTGTAGTTTAAAAATCATTCTTCGGACATCAAATGGACATGGAAAATGCCAGATAAAATTGAATAATAATTCAATAGGAGAAATAGATTTCCCAGATGCTCAAGGATTTCCCGTTACATTTGAAACATCCTTTTCACAAAATATTCTTAGAGATTCAACTGAGCTTACTCTTACGCCAATAGCAGGAAACATTTATCTCAATTTTGTCGAATTAAGTTACTCAAGACTATATGAAGCTCACAACGGCTATATAAAATTTAAACCATCTGTTCCCGGAACCCACAAATTTAAAATAACTGGATTTGTGAACCCTGAAATCAAAGTTTGGAAAATCGGCACCTCATTTATTATTGATGGGAAAAACGAGTATGACGATATTTCAAAAACTTATACTTATATTTTTCAAGACACAGCCGATGTCTATACTGAATATGTAGCACGGGATTTTGAACTCAAGCATATACGAATTGAGGCTACTTCCTCAAACCTTATGTCTCCAGCTAATCGGGCAGATTATATAATTGTCACTAATTCAGAGTTCTATAATTCTGCCTTAAGTTATGCAAATTGGAAAGAGAGGCAAGGATTTACTTGCAAAGTAGTAAATCTTCGGGACATTTATGATGAATTCAATTTTGGACTTGTTTCTCCAAATGCTATTCATAATTTCTTGAAATATGCTTTTGAGACTTGGAATCTGCCTCCTGTTTATGTCTTATTGCTTGGAGATGCCAGCTATGACCATCGTAATATTCTTGGCTTCGGTAATAATGATATAGTTCCTTCTAAAACTTTGTTTGATGAAAACTTGATTCTTATCCCCTGTGATAATTTATATGCTTGTGTTAGCGGTGATGACCCAATACCAGATATCTTCTTGGCAAGATTACCTGCAAAAAATGTTCAAGAATTTAATATTATGTTTGGAAAACTCAAGCAATATGAAGAAGCAAAACTATGGGGAGAATGGAGAAAAACCTTTTTAATAGGAATCGGAGAAGAAGATTTAACTGATGAAATGGAAAAGCTCATAAAGAATATCCCCCAAAGTTATGAAGTTAAAAGAGCCTACTATCCCAAAGTTTCCCAGCCTGAGCTCGTAAATGCCATTAACAAGGGTGCACTTTTTTTATCTTATATGGGACACAGTGGACAAAGAGAATGGGCTGGAGGATTACTATGGAAAGATGCTCTCCCCGGACTTATGAATATAGGAAGACTTCCATTTGTAGCAGTGCTTGGATGTTACAATGGAGTTTTTGACAACCCCAAAGAAGACTTTATGGGTGAATTATTTGTAAAATCACCCGGCGCAGCAATTGCTTACTGGGGACCAGTAGGAGGAGTAGGAATAGGAGCTAAAGGTTTAATAAAAGGTCCCCTTGATGCTTTGTGCACTGAAGCAAAAAATACTTCTGGAATTCTTGCTCTACACGGAATAATCGAATGCTTTGAAACTACAAGACGCCCAAAAGATGTATTGCAACAAGTGCTTCTTGGAGACCCAACTACCCCTATTTACTCTCCTCAACAAAATATAGAGCTAACTCTAACACCACCTTCCTTATTGCCCGGAGATAGTTGCACAATATTTGGCAAACTCCCTTCTGGTATTTCTGGAGAAGCAATCCTCACAATCTATACCAATGATACAACTCAATTCAAGAAAATCAGAACTTCTGTGGCAGGAGGAAAGTTTGAAACAAGTTTTATATTACCCGATACCGTTACTGAAGAAAATGGGAAAATCATAGCTTATGCCTGGGGTGATACAACTGACTTCACCGGAATAACCCACTTTTCTATTAGTGTTCCTAATATTTACCCAATCCTCATTATACCAGAGAATCCTACAAGTAAAGACTCAGTTCTCATAAAGGTAAAAGCTTTTGACCTCGCAGGAATCAACTGGGTAAGATGCCTCTGGGGAACAAATCCTCCTCCCTGGAATATAATCCCTATGCAACCAGATACAGAAGGTTATTTTACTGCAATAATTCCTCCACACTCTCCAAAAACAATAGTATCTTTTGAAATAGAACTTGAAAATTGGAACCAAGAACTCTTTTCCGCCTGCTCCTCTTATCAAGTTTTATCACTTCCAGATCTCATTACCTATTCTAATTTCTTCTTGCAAGGAACCTCTTATGTAAAAATATGTAGGAAAATAATTAACCGTGGTCAAGAACCAACTCCTCCATTTGAAGTTAGTTTTTATGCAATAGACTCGTCTCTTGATACTTTTTTCCTTGGCACGGATACCCTCGCTCTTAATGGTGAAGAATATAAACTTGCGTGTGCCCCATGGAACTTAAAAGAAGGTGATGCCCTTGTCATAATAGACCCAACTAATGTAGTTGAGGAAAGTAACGAAGGAAATAATCATAGCAATATAACTAATATTCCAGTTAACTTGTTCAATGTAACTGAAGAATCTGGAACTAACGGATGGGTAAAGAGTCTTAATTCTTGTTTCCAATGCTCAATACCGTCACAATCAGTCTCAGCCCCCACTGTTTTAGAATTAAAAGATACTACGCTTGGATACATTGCAAGACTCCGAGCTAAATCATCATCGCTCCTTCAACCTATGAGTATAGTAATGCACCCTGATTCCCTAAATCCTGCTATTTACAGATGGTCTTCAGACTACTCACGCTGGCTTCTTATTAGCACAGACACTCTCGTGAATACCCAGAAATTAGGAATCTTCTCTCTTATTCCACGTGAAGACATTACACCACCTGAAATTGCACTTAATATACAAACTGGAGCTTCATTTATTGCCACAAATTTGAAAATTGAGGCTATCTTATCTGACCCGAGTGGCATAGACATTCTTGATAATAAACCGAAAATTGTCTGCGACCACGATACTGTACCGGACTCACTTTATTCCTACCCAACGGAAAATGCAAGTATTTGTGCACTCCCTCTTGTCTTCAGAAAAAATTTCTCAAACGGCCCACATACTCTTTCCTTTATAGCTTGCGATTTTAATGGGAATTGCACAAAAAAGACTATAACAATTCATATAGGTCCATTTGAACCTCCCGGAAAATATTGCTGGGGCAATTACCCAAACCCAGTCCGAGGCAACAAGACCAAATTTTACTTTGAATTCACTATTCCACCAGATGAATTCAGAATAGATTTATATACGGTTTCAGGAAGACTACTTAAAACCTTCACTCCTCAACTTGCGGAGAAAATAGAGTTTGACTGGGACCTTAGAGTAGATGGAAAACTTTGTGCAAACGGCGTGTATTTTTATAAAGTATTCGCGAAGAAAAGTGATACAAAAATTACTCGGATATTTAAACTTGCCATATTAAGATGATAGTTACAAATTATAAGTTGCAAGTCACAAGTCAGAGGTCTTTGGTTTTATATCTACTTGCTACTTGCTACTCGCTACTCGCTACTTCTCTAAATGCCACCTGGTATAGTGCCGACCTACTATCACTAAATGCAGGACCAAGAGCCCACTCAATGGGATGTGCATATACTGCTATTGCCGACGACCCATTTTCTCCTTGGTGGAATCCTGCGGGTATTATTAAAAATCAAGGACCCTACATAGCAGGCATGCAAACACGTCCATTTGGGCTGGAAAACTTTAACTTTATCAGTGCAGGCTACCCTCATAAAAAATTCGCATTCTCTATACTCGCCGCTTCTCTCAAAATTAACGAAATCCAAAGACTTCCAGATACCCTTGTCCCAGAACCTATCGGTTTCTTTGAAGACCAAGAACTCGTTCTATTCCTTTCCACTGCATATAAAATAAGGGAAAATACTGAGGTCGGTATAAATATTAAACACCTGCGATATAATCTGGATGACACGCAGGCAAAAGGTTTTGGAGTTGACATCGGGATTAGTTCTAAATTCAATAATATTCCAATCGGACTCGTTATTAAGGATATCGGAGGAACTCGACTGAAATGGGATACCGGTCAAAGAGATTGCAGACAAACAAACTTCGTGGGTGGAGCTGCTTACTCCTTTAATAACCCCTCTATTGGAAATTACTATCTTCCCGGGAATTTCCTGCTCTCAGCAGACATCGGATACGAATACAAACCCTTTTGTGGAATCGGAGTTGAATACTCACTCAAGAATATGCTTTTCTTGCGTAGTGGCTTCTCTGGAAAATCAAATAGCTTAAACGCAGGAATAGGAATAAAAGTCCGCAATCTCTCTATTGATTACTCATTCTCTCCACATGACTTAGGTGTCTCTCATCAAATATCTGCTTCTATCACTTTCTTTAAAATAACTTCTCCCCAGGATTCTTCGAACCAACCCGAAAGGCAACGTCCTGCAAAAACCCGGAAGCGTCGGAAATCGACTCGGCAACCGAAACAATAAGAAATTTTCACCACAAAGGCACAAAGCTCACAAAGATTAATTTGCCACAAAACACTGGTAGGAGCAATTTAACGTCCCTATATTTCATATCATTCCACAATATCTTAAAAGTCTGTGCTTCAGAGACTCTTGCGAAGAGAGACTTCTCATCGTCTCAATCTCCAGTGTATTTCCGTCTGTTGTCGCTATAATAGCTCCTTCCTTTAGAATCGCTCCGCGAATCGCCCTCGTATCACCCGGAAATCTAAAGGAAAGAGCTCCATACTCAAGCACAAGCCCCACATTATCAGCATCAACAAACGAACAAGGAATATCCTTATACTCTAATAATTCAAGCAATCTTAACCACGACTTAGAAGAATAAGCCACAGCAGGACAAACAAATTCCTTTACCTTGAAATTATCAATTATATATCTGATTCCTCCAATCCTATAAATCTTTGGACTTATTGCTACAACGAGGTCAAGAGTCTTTACCCCCTTTGCTCTCAAAAATGGAGTTACTATCTTCTCTCCAGCATTAAACCAGGTTCCCCATTTCCATGGTCCACCATCTATTAGGATTTTATGACCACGAGGCATCTCAATAAATACACAATCCCCGTGTCCTACATCAAGGTAAGTTACTTTAAGCATTGGATGGCTGAGCTTATATACTCCTGACCACAGTAAAACATTCGCTGACAGCAATAATCCGTATATAAATACTTTCCTCGCTGGTTTAGAAGTCCGAAGGTTCACGATGCTCAATATGAAAAGATAAAGGAATCCAATCAATAGTATGAATGGCTTCCCGACCCAGAAATGACCATAAGGGACTCTGTTAAACCATTCTATAATTGTGAGTGTGAATGTAGTCGCTCCCCAGTTCGCACAAGCAAATATATTGCCAAGAAACTCCCACGGCAGAAAATTAAATATGCTCATCGCGAAGGTCAATGCAATACACACTCCGGTAAGCGGAATGACGAATACATTCGCAATAATCGATATGATAGGCACTCTCCAAAAGTAATAAGCAATGAGAGGTGCAAGCCCAATCTGCACGCATAAGGAAACTACAAAAATCTTAAGCAAGTATTTAGCCACACGATTTCTTATATTCATCCTACCGAATAGCGAATCATATATCTTGGGGTATAAATAGACAATTGATAACACAGCACCAAATGAGAGCTGGAAACTCACATCAAAAAGTGCTTGCGGATTAAGGAATAAAATGAAGAGGACTGCAAAGGAAATTACATTGAGCGCATCAGTATCTCTTTCTGCGGTAATGGCAATCATTCCGAGTATAGTCATTATTGTAGCCCTCACTACCGGCATCCTTAAATCTATCATAAACGCATAGAGTATAAGGAAAATAGATGTGAGAATTTGCTTGGGGATCAATGGAATCCTGAATACACTGAGCAATATGAATATTATAAAAGCAATAATTCCGATATGCAATCCTGATACTGCAAGAATATGAATTACACCTGTATTTCGAAAGTATTCCTGAATTCTATCAGGAAGAAATCCTCGTTCTCTTATTACTATTCCTTTTAAGAAAGCTCCCTGAATCCAACCCAGATGCTCATCAATCGTATTGCGAATACTTCTTTTTATTGGCAAGGCAACTTTTGAAACAATTGGATTTCCCGAACCTTTATCAATAATTCTAATATTGCCAGACTCCCATATATTCATTGCAGCATAAATATTTCTCCTTTTCAGCCACTCACGATAATCAAAACTCTCTGGATTTCTCGGAAAACCAGACTCCCAGAATCTTCCATAAGTTTCTATTCTGTCACCATATTCAAATTCTTTAGCAGGATATTTCAATGTAATTCTCACCTTCCCAGTTACAACTTGCTCGTCAAGACTTTCTGCATCGCATTCAAGTATAGTCTTATCAATTCTTAAATCAGGGTCTTTTACAATTTTACTAATAACTTTTACTTTTTCCCGGGAGAGATAATTTTCAATATGATTTTCAGGAAATACAGTAGTTCTCATCTCATACCAGAACATTCCTGAAATTCCTATAATAATAAAAATTAGTGGATTTAAAACTTTGCTTCTTAAAATTCCAAAAATGAGATAAAAGACGCAGGTTCCAAGGAGAAAAAAACTTATATAACTAAGTGAAATTTCTGTAAAATAGCCAAGGATGATTCCAGCACAGAACCCAAGTGCTGTTTTTAATGCAGGCCTCCGCATTACACCGCTATATGAGCTTTGTATTTCTGGATAACGAAATCCTTTAACTTTCGCTTAAACTCTTCCTTGCTAAATTTGATAGCATGCTCACGGAGAATTTCAGACTTAAAACAACTATGGTCAAACTTTTTAATTACCTCAATTAACGCCTCTTTAGTCTGTGGGTAAAAGAAATATCCTGTCTTGCCTTCAATTACTGTCTCAACTGCCCCTCCACCTTTAAATGCAATAACTGGAGTTCCGCAAGCTTGTGCCTCAACTGGCACAATTCCAAAATCCTCTATCCCTGGAAGTATAAGTGCTTGTGCTCGCTGATAATAACTTCTTATCTCATTATCAGAAAGAGCTCCTAAGAATTGGACATTTGGACGAGCTCGTTTCTCAAGCTCACCTCGTGCCTCACCTTCACCAATTATGAGTAACGGCCATCCAAGTTGGTTAAATACCTGAACCGCAATATCTATTCGCTTATAATATTTAAGCCGTGAAACTACTAAAAAATAGTCCTGAACCCGCAGATTTGGATTTGGTGCAAAAAATTCAGTATCGCAAGGAGGATATATTATTGCAGAATCACGTCCATAATACTTTGAAATCCTTCTCTTTATTGTTTCTGAAATAGCAATAATGTGGTCTATTCTCTGAGTAGAAGCTACATCCCAGAGTCTTATGTAGTTCATTAAAAACCTGATTCCCATCCTGAACACTATTCTTTTTGTGCGTCTTACTCTTGAATAATACTCATTCCAGGCAAATCTCATCGGGTTCAAAAGATAAGAAATATGCAATACCGGAGGAGTGGTTATAACTCCTTTTGCCCATGCGGATGAGATAGAGAGGACTACATCAAAATCCCGGAGCTCAATTTGCTCTATTGCTGTAGGAAAAAGAGCAAAGTATTTCTCATATTGTGTCGCAACAAATGGAAGACGCTGAACAAATGTAGGAATAATATTCCAGGACTTAAAATGCTCAGGTAATCTTTTTTGGTTATAGAGAATAGTAAATACTGGAGCATCAGGCCAAATCTCATGAATTGTCTCTAATACCCGCTCTGCTCCCCCATACTGATTCAAATAATCATGAACAATAGCAACTTTCATAATAAATACCTAAAAGTCCAAAATTCCTAAATACCTAAAAAATCCTATCGTTTTTTGTTTTAGGTGTTTAGGCATTTAGGTATTTTTATTTATGGTTTCTCTCACAACTTCCTCAATTTCTTTTATCATCCTGTCCAAACCAAAGTATTTAGTCACACGCTCTTTTCCTCTCTCTCCCATTGATTTTGCAAGCTGAGGATTCACAATCAATTTATTTACAGCTTTAGCAATTGACTTTGGGTCCTTTGCAGGAACCAAAATTCCAGTTACCCCATCCTCCACAACTTCTGGAATTGCTCCTTCTTGCGTTGCTACAACAGGCTTGCCCATAGCTCCAGCTTCTATAAGGATTCTCCCAAATGGTTCTGCTTGAACAGAAGGACAAACTAAAACATCTAATTTAGCCATATAAGAACTTATATTCTCTTTTTCACCTGTAAATTGAATTTTGCTATTTAATCCTGAACTTTGGGCAATCTCTTTGAGTTGTCTTAAATATTCTACATCACCAAAAATTGGACCTCCAACTACCAAAAACTTCACATCAGGAACTTCTTTTATTATCAAGGGTGCAGCTTTGATAAAATATTCTATTCCTTTCCACCGTGCAATTTGTCCTACATATCCCACTGTCGTGAGTCGTGAGTCGTGAGTCGTGAGTCGTGAGTCGTGAATTCTTATCCCATTATAAATAATCTTAACTTTTTTGCCTTTTGGAAACTCATTTGCAACTGCTTTTGAAATCGCAATTATATGAGTAGAGAGTAAATAAAGTCCAAGAAGCCATGTTTTCGCAGTTATGCTCTTTGGTAGAATATCTCTAAAATGAGAAATGCAAGGAATCCTTGCAAGCTTTCCCGCAATCGCCCCTACAAAATGAGCTTTTTGAGTATTAGTATAAATAAGTCTTGCTCCCTCTTTTCTTAACAAATTAAAGAACCGCATTATTAGAGAAGGCAGGTTATAAATATCTGATAAAGAAAAGAGCTTCTCTCTTCTTCTTATAAGTACTCCCCGAGGCATAGGAAAATGAATACATCTTATCCCTCTGGATTCAAAATTAGAAATCACCTTATCACTTGGACTCACAAATATAGGCTCAACTCCCCGAATTTCGGACATTATATCCAAAAGACTATGCTCAGCACCTCCCATTTTTTGTGAGTGGTCAAAAAACAAAACCTTTTTCACTTTTATTTGCATATCTTATCTTAAAGTTCCTTTGTGTCAAGAAGAAAAAGCTTGACCATTGGATGTTTTAGAATATATTTCAACAAATGATTACTGACCTCGCAAAACAACTTGGCAAAGCAATCGGAGAAACTCAAGAATACAAAACCTTCCAAGAAAAAAGTAAGGTTATAGAAAAGGATAAAGAGTTACAAAAACTCCTGAAAACCTTGAACGAGAAAAAGATAGAAATTGACAAGAAATTAAGAACAGGAAAACCAGTGGAGCCGGAGGAAAAAAGAGAAATTAAGGATATTGAAGACAAGTTAAGGAATAATAAAACTTTTATGGAGTTTGCTCGGGCACAAGAGTCCTATTTTAATATTCTAAATAGAATTAACCAGGCAATGGCAGAAGGAACAAAAGAAGCATCTACTTAACCGATGACTAAACCACCTCCTCAATTTATTATTATATATACGACTTTCCCCCATCGCAGACAAGCAAGAAAGCTCGCTATGAACTTAATTAAGGAAAAACTTATTGCTTGTGCTAATATCTTTAAAATTGATGCCATATATGAATGGAAAAAGGAAATTAATGAAGCAAGAGAGTATGGCGTTTTCCTGAAAACTCGTGCAGAACTTTATCCTCGCGTAGAGGCAAAGATAAAAGAACTCCACCCTTACGAAGTTCCTTGTATAATTTCGTGGAAAATAAAGCAAGGGTCTAAAGACTTTTTGGACTGGATAGCCAATAATGTCAAAGAATAGATTAACTCAACATCCGATACTGGAGTTCAAAAGAGGCAAGAAGATTAAGTTTTACTTTGAAGGCAAGGAGCTTGAAGCTTACGAAGGAGAAACCGTAGCATCTGCTCTTATTGCTTCTGGAGTAAAAGTCTTTAGCCATAGCAAGCGTCACAATCGTCCAAGAGGATTTTTCTGTGCAATTGGCAAATGCTCAAGCTGTTTTATGGAAATTGATGGTGTCCCAAATCAAATGACCTGTATGCGACTCGTTCAACAAGGAATGCAAGTAAGACGTCAAGAAATTTAGGAGGAATAAGATGAAAAGAAAAAAGTTAGTCTTGTGTATAATAATTATTGCATCTTTATGGGGATGTACGCCACTTGTAAAATTAGAGTACCCATATCCTCCAATAGCCTATCAAAAATCAAAATATAAAGTTTATATTGACAAATTCGTTGACATGCGTCCTAAAATAGAAAAGAAAGGATCTTCTTTTATTGATTTGCTTATGCAGAATGACCCATTTATGCCTCTTCCTGAGGTTCGGTTCAAACCTGAACCACCTGCTGAATTTCTGAGAAAAGCTCTGGTAGATAGAATGAGTGAAATGTTTGAGATAGTTTCTGATCCTGATTCCGCTGATTTTTCTCTTGAACTCTTTCTAAACCACTTATCAATTCGTCAAGTGCCCTCTACGGCATTAAAAATACTTTGTAGGAGCACGTTGATGCTTGAAACAGTGCTTATTTGGTATTGGATAGCACCGGAGTCTTTCGAGAGTATGCTTGCAGAGAAACAGTGGCTTTGGCTCCCTCTAGGATTTTCGGTCGGTGCTTTGGGAAGTATGCTTATTCTCAAAATGGACTACGAAAGCCAAATAACAGTTGATTTGAAAATAAAAGATAAAGAAGGCACTGTTATTTCTCACAAAGAACTCTCTCGCAAAAGGTTTACCAGGTTACCTATGAAATCTCAGATGGATACTTCAAAAGAATTGAACATTTTAATTAAGGAAATTATGGATAAGATGACTTATCATCTAAGTCATATAATCCAATAGCAATGCTTTTTAATAAACAATTAAATCTTTGGATAATTATATCTGGAGTATTTATGTCTGGATGTCAGCCATTTCCTGTTTCCACTCTTCGGACTCCAAGGATTGAGGATGGAACAACTATTAAATTGGGAAGTGAGATGTTAAATCCCCAATTTAATGATTATGTTGAGGACAGCGTAGGTTCTCATATAGATTTTTTAAAATCAAGTTGTGCAATAATAGAAGTAAGTCAAGGAAAAGAGACATTCATAGGATGGCCTATCAACACGAAAATTCGTTATGAAGTAGGCAGTTCTTGCCACTTCTTGTATCCCCATCAAAAACGGAATGTCGGAGGTTACATGGAGGAACAGTCTACTCAAAGCTCACTCTTTGAAGACTTGTATTGCAATAATTGTACTCATTACAAAGTTCAATATAAAAATGTAGCTCTTTGTTATAAATTTGGCTTTCCTTCCTTTTTTCAAAGTTTTTCGATTATTGTTGCTCCAGATTTTAAAGATAAAGCGTTTATACCTTATTTTGCAGGTGCAATTTCTGGTGGACCAATAAGAACAACAGGCATTTATGAGGAAGTTAGTACTTCTTTTACAGGCTCTCTTGGAATAGAGCTATCTATCAGAGAGAACTTGAAAGTTCTTAGTGAGATGAGCTACGCATATTTTCCATTATACGATAGTCTTGGGACTAAATCTTCATATCCAATTTTTGGAGTAGCAACTACTTATAACTTTTCAAAATGAAGACAGATGTTCTTGTAATAGGTGGTGGGCCGGCTGGGTTGTCTGCGGCTCTTGCTGCAAAGAAGCTTGGGGCTAAAGTGTTGATAGTAGATGAGAATCCGAAGCCAGGTGGTCAACTTATAAAACAGACTCATAAATTCTTTGGAAGCAAAAAGCACTGGTGTGGCGTAAGAGGAATTGATATTGCGAGCTTGCTCCTAAACCTCGTGAATGAGCATACCCGTCCCGACATCCCGACCCCGTCGCGGTCTCAGGGCAGGGCGAAACAGGTCGGGAAGGCAGAAATATGGCTTAATGCTTCTGCTGTCGGGATTTACAATGAGAACAATAAGAAAGTAGTTGGAGTAGTTAAGGACGAGGAGTTTATACGAGTTGAGACTCGTGGTATAATTGTTAGTGCTGGAGCTCAGGAAAATATGCTCAATTTTGAAAATAATGACCTGCCGGGAGTTTATGGAGCCGGTGCGGTTCAGACTCTTGTGAATGTTTATGGAGTTCCACCGGGAGAAAAGGTTTTAATGATTGGTTCAGGCAATATCGGGCTTATTGTGTCATATCAGCTTATGCAAGCTGGGATTCAGGTTGTCGGGATAGTGGAGGCGATGCCTAAAATTGGTGGGTATCTGGTCCATTCTGCGAAAGTCAGGAGACTCGGAATCCCAATTTGGACATCGCATACAATAAAAGAAGCACTTGGCACCAACGAAGTCAAAGGAGCAGTTATTGCGGAATTAGACTCCAAATGGAATGAAATCCCGGGAACCGACAAGAAGATTGATTGTGATGTTCTATGTCTTGCAGTGGGGCTTACTCCATCAACCGAGCTTCTACAACAGGCAGGATGCAAGATGCAATATATCTCTGAATTAGGGGGTTATGTCGCCTGGCACAATGAGTATATGCAAACAAGTATCCCAGAGATTTATGTCGCAGGAGACATATCAGGAGTAGAGGAAGCCGTGGCGGCAATCCTTGAGGGTCGTATTGCAGGAGCATCCTGTGCCAAAGAAATTACAGGAACCAAACTCTTTGATGCAGAAGAAATCATTCATCAAACTCTACAAGAGCTCGCAGAATTCAGGAATGGTCCTTTTGGCGAAAAAGCAAGCATCGGGAAAAAGAAGCTATTAAATGGTTCGTTACTTTAAAAAAATTAAAGTGCTGTTAATAGTTGACAAGTTATTATCTTATGTTAAAAGCTTAAAGGATAAGTTATGTTGAATTATATGCGAGTGTCCAGAAGAAATAGAGAGGAGTCTGGAGTAATCAGACAGAAGTCTGGAGTAACGGGACAGGTGTCCGAAGTAATGGGACAGGTGTCCGAAGTAATGGGACAGGTGTCCGAAGGGACGGGATAGTTCTATATGAAAGATGGTTAATATAAATTGGGAAGAGCTTTGCGAGGCAATAGGGGATTATAGCCAAACTCGGTATTACTTTTTAAATAAACTCACAGGCGAATTACTCGTGCTTTCAGAATATATGAGTGAAGCTGGGAAAATGGAGCTGAGGAAAAAACTGGGTCCGAGTAAGTTAAGTGATTATATGCCTGTTAAAATGCTTGCGAGTCGCGAGGGGTACAAAATGATGGAAGATTTTGTTGAAGTTCTTTATGATGTTAAATTAAAGGAGCACCTCAAGGAAGCCCTTTCATCAGAAAATCCATTCAAGAAATTCAAAGACCTTGTGATGAAGCATCCTGAAGAAAGGATTCACTGGCTTGAATTTCGTCAAAAGAAGCTACGAGAACAAGCAGAGATGTGGCTAAAGCAAGAAGGGGTTATTTAAAAAGTAGGGGCGTTAAATTGAACACCCCTACAGGACAGTCGCCAGAGCAAAGACAATATCAAGATAATGTATAATAGAGTTTTGCTTAAATTGAGTGGTGAGATACTGAAAGGAGAACAGGAATTTGGGATAGCTCCAGATGCTTTAAAATATTTATCGCAAGAGATAGTAGAAACGCATAACTCCGGAGTCGAACTTGCAATTGTAATAGGTGGAGGCAATATATTCAGAGGCGCTAAGGACGCAGATAAACTTGGAATAGAGCGTGTGGTAGCTGATTATGTAGGAATGTTGGCTACGGTAACAAACGCACTTATATTGCAGAACGCACTGGAAGAATTGGGTAAAGTAACTCGCCTTATGAGTGCTATAGAGGTAGCAGAACTTGCTGAGCCATATATAAGAAGAAGAGCAATAAGACACCTCGAGAAAGGACGGATATTACTCTTTGCTGCGGGCACAGGAAATCCTTATTTCACAACAGATACAGCGGCTGTGCTTCGTGGAATTGAGATAGAAGCAGATATTATATTTAAAGGGACTAAAGTAGATGGAGTTTATTCAGGCGACCCCGAAAAAGAGAAAGATGTAAAGTTCTACAAAAAACTTTCTTACTCAAAGGCTTTGGAGGAAAAATTGAGGATAATGGATTTGACCGCAATTACTTTATGCTCAGAGAATAAGCTTCCTATAAGAGTGTTTAATATAAGGGAAAAGGGCAATCTCAAGAAAGTTATAGAAGGCAAGGAAGTCGGGACCTTAATATCATAAATAAGGAGGTAATTGATGAAAGAAATAGAGGATATATATAAGCAAACGAATGAGAAGATGGAAAAAACAGTAGAGGTATTGCACAATGAATTTATTAGGATAAGAACGGGGAGAGCATCCACCGGATTAGTTGAAGGAATTAAAGTAGAATCTTACGGAAG
>JAGMCN010000240.1 GCA_023129235.1 Caldifarciminota bacterium
CACGGAGAACATAAAAATTAGCCTGTTTAACTCCTCGGTTTTTTGTATTAACCGATTTTGAAATGGAATTCACAAGTTTACCTGCTAAATTGTTTGCTTCCTTTAGAAATTGAGTTTGTGCAAGGTCCCACAGAATGGATTCAATTTCTCCTCTCTGCTCTTTAGTTTCCCATTTGATGGATGCATTTTCTCTTGCCTCAACAGCTCTTGCCCAAGTAGTCTTGGCAGGAGATAAGAAATATACTTCCGTCCCGTGCTTTTCCCTGGACCTATGAGCATTACAATGAATAGATAGAAAAAGGTCTGCTTTAGCTTGATTTGCAATAAGCGCTCGTTTGCGAAGAGGGATAAAAACATCTTTATCTCTTGTAAGGATACAAGTAATGCCAAGTTCTTTCTCTAAAAGCTCCGCAACAAGTTTTGATATTGTAAGAGCAGCAGTTTTTTCATAGAATTTCGTTGGTCCAACTGCACCAGGGTCTTTTCCTCCGTGTCCCGGGTCAATAACAATCTTCTTTATCGTGTGAATGGCTTCGTGAGTAACAAGTTTCTCTCCTTCTTTGCGAACCCGAAGCTTCAAGAAATGCAAAAAGAGTTCATTTAAAAGTGGCAATGGGAGCCAAAGTTTGTCTTTCTTGAGTCTTGGTGGAATAGGAGAATTTACAACGGTTGAGTCAAATACTACCCATTGGTTATCCGGGATAAAAATCGCTTTTTTCTCCTTGTATTTAAGAATAAATCTCTCAGTTGCAGGTTCTTCAAACACTTCAAACCCAACTGCCTGCTCAATATCTTTTAAATCATAATAAGCAAATCCATCAATATCTTTGGAATCAATCTTATGAGATTTATTATTGTATTCCAGAGTTATTGAACTCAAAATCACTGATATGAGGAAGAAAGCCATTAAACCTATAATATCACTATGTTTTAAAAAAGCAACTAAAATTTCACTTCTTTTTTTGATTGCACAGGAAATTATACATTTTAACCGCTCACAGAGTCTGTCGCAGACTCCACGAGCGACAAAGAACACAGAGGACATAAAGTAGGGGCGAGGTAATCTTGCCCTTACAATTGGACACGATAAATCGTGTCCAATCCCCCTATATTTTTGAATCTTTGTAGTTTTACAAACCTTTTAAAAATCTCATCTTGAATTTTTTTGTTGCAAATTGATATAAGCTTGGTACAATTTATTTGAGATGTTTAAAAAGATACTTGTTGCTAATAGAGGCGAAATTGCCGTTAGAATACTCAGGGCGTGCAAGGAGATGGGCATTTCCACTGTAACTGTCTATTCGGAAGCGGATAGAGGCGCCTTGCACACAAGATATGCTGATGAGATTTATAATATAGGTCCATCGCCTGCCACGGAGAGCTACCTCAAGATAGATAAAATCATAGAAGTAGCCAAGAAATCGGGTGCGGAAGCAATCCATCCGGGGTATGGGTTTCTTGCTGAAAACACACACTTTGCAGAGAGATGCGAGAATGAGGGAATAATATTTATCGGACCCTCTTCAAGAGCCATAAAGTTGCTCGGTGACAAAATTGAAGCCAGAGAGACGATGGAGAAGGCAAAGATTCCAGTAATTCCGGGTAGTGTAGAGGCGTTAAATTTAACGCCTCTACAAAAGGCAATGGAGGTTGCAGAAAGCATTGGATTTCCTGTTCTCATAAAAGCAGCCGGTGGTGGTGGTGGAAAAGGAATGCGTGTAGTAAGAGGGGGAAAAGAGCTTGAGAGTGCGATAAAGCAAGCGA
>JAGMCN010000241.1 GCA_023129235.1 Caldifarciminota bacterium
TCGTCAGCCATTCCGTTTTCTCTAAGTTGAATTAATATATATCCATATAATTTATACTCTATTATTTTTCTTAATGTAGGCTTTGCTAAACCATCTTTTGAACTATGAGCTATCATATCAACAGTAATTTTACCCGCTTTGTTAATTAGTACAGAATTTACAATCACTCTATCTCCTAATCTTTTAGGGATAAAGCATAATGGTTTTCCATTATTATTGATTACAACGGCTAATTCGTAAAAGTGCCCGGAACCTCCTGAATAACTCTCTATGACAACAACTGCATCATCTCTTCCATCATTATTCAGATCGCCAAAAGCTACTTTATCTTTGTATATCCCTACATGAAGCTTTGATGTGCTATCAGCATGGTGTTCTTCGTAAATACCATTTTTTAAACGAACACCTTTTCCATAGTAAAGGCAAACATAGTCAGCATTCTTGAGGTCATCTAATGTTAATTTTTCTTTCTTGCTTTTATAGCTTTTGCCACCGCCTGAATCCGGTTTGTCTTTGGGTTTTATTTTTTCTACAAAAATTATAGTTTTTCTCTTGCTTCCTGGCGGGCCACTAAGTTCTTTTGACTCTCCATCTTTCAGAATATATTGTCTTTTACCTCCTGTTGTCTTTCCTTTAGTTACTGCCATTTCATAATCCATTTTCAGCAAAATCATCCCTTCTTTCGTTAACGAAGGAATAACCTCATAATGAAAGTAGAGAGTTGAATCCTTATCTCCAATATCTATGCTGGCAGGTGTATCAAGAAGAGCAACGATCTCGGGTGCGTTTATGACAGTCTCTTCTCCTCCCTCTGTTCTGATATGAGTGATATTGATGCGGAATTGGGACTTGCTTTGGTCAAGCGGTGACTTCTCCACTTTCTTTCTCGACAATAGGCTTATGGTCCCCTCAATCTTTCTTGCAGCCTCCTCTATTTTGCATAGCACCTGATTGTCTATTTCTTTTTCAGATGCCTGTTTAAGGGCAGCAAGACTCTCCCTCCCGCCTAATCTACCTAAATTCCATGCGGCATTCATCCGCGATGTTCTATCTCCACTCCTAAGGGTATCAATTAACAGAGGTATAACACTCCTATCTCCCAGGTGACTCAGCGCGTAGGCTGCCCTTAGCCGTATCTCTTTATCCTCCAGTGCTTTTCTTAGTGCAGGTATAGCAGATTCATCGCCTATCATGCCCAACGCATTTGCCGCAGACCATCTCGTTACCTTGTTTTTGTCCTTTAGCATTTCAATCAGGACAGGGACAACAATCTTTCTTTCCGATGGGTATTGCCGTGTTAGATGATCCAATGAGGCAACACATTGTTCGTGAAGTCGGCAGTATTCAGTTTTGTCCTCCAGAACCTCAATTAATGCAGGAATGGCAGATTTATCTCGCAGGTCCCACAAGCGACTAGCAATTGTCGATCTCACTCTCCAGTGCTCACTTTTATTTTTTAACACCTCAATGAGCACAGGTATAACTGATTTATTCCCTGAGCTGCACAACTTGAAGACGGCACTTCTCCGCTCCTTATAAGATGCTCCTTTTTTCAACTGGTTGATGTATTCAGATATATCTATTTTTTCTTCGTCAACGCTGCCGACGGGCCAATGATCATATGTTTTAGTTTTATAGCTTTTGCCACGGCTTCCTGATTCGGCGAAACATTTTTCACTCTCTCTCGCAATTATAATTCGGTTGCCTTCTATTCTGTATGCAAGCTCGTTTCCTAAAACTATACCGAGTACTTCCTTATATGTGGAATTCTTTGAGAACAAACCCATCTTGCTTTTTAATTGCCTGCTAGCAGTTCCGTCTTTATCAAATGCCAGCGATTCCTCAAAAAACACTACAAGCCCCAATCTTTTTGCAATATCAGTAATTATATCTCTTATCTGTTGTTTCTTATATGCAAAAGCACTTTTCGTTTCTAAAAGAGCATTTATATCTTTTCCCTTAGACTTTGGAAACTTTATTTTTACTTCTCCGCCTTCAGCAACAACCTCATTTTTGTCTTTGAGATAAGTGATATTTTCGCCGATTACAGTTATGGATTTCTTGGGTTTTATTTTTTCTACAAAAATTATAGTTTTTCTCTTGCTTCCTGGTGGGCCACTAAGTTCTTTTGACTCTCCATTTTTCAGGATATATTGTCTCGAACCTCCTGTTATTCTCGGCCCTGATTTTATTTCATAATCCATCTTTAGCAAAATCATCCCTTCTTTCGTTAACGAGGGAGTAACCTCATAATGAAAGTAGGGAGTTGAATCCTTATCTCCAATATCTATGCT
>JAGMCN010000242.1 GCA_023129235.1 Caldifarciminota bacterium
TAACCATAATCACTCCTCGTGTCATTCTGAACGAAGTGAAGAATCTCTCTGGTGACTCAGTTTTCACCTCCCTAATCACCTCCACTTGGTGTCCAGAACCCTGTGCCAGTAGCATCAGGGTCAAGTATCCATTTTACATGCCCATCAACAAAAAGATAATTTGCTCCATCTGAATGCTCTTGAGGAATCTCGTTGGTGCATAATACTAAAGTGTCGAACCATGACCTGAGGGTTTGAGCACTTGGGGAGTAGAGAGCACTACCAAGCATAGTTCCAGAGGGGTCTCCTATCTGAGCAAGTCTTGTCCATGAACCTGCAGTTAGGTAAGGACATATGTTATAATTTAGTGAATATGTGTTTGAATTTTCACCATAAGCAGCAGGGTCATTGCAGGGTCATTGCAAGGATACTTTGCTCCAATAGTTGGACATTTATATACACCAATATTATCAATATATCCAAGTCCACGTTCGTACCCCCATTGGGCTTTTCTCTTGATAAGAAATGAGCTCCATGTATTCAGGGCACTACTAGAACATCTACTAAGAGGCAAATAGCCATCATTATCCTGAGCATACATCATTACTGCCAAACCTATCTGCTTTAAGTTATTCATACATACTGCTTTTCTTGCTGCTTCCCTCGCTTCCTGCAGAGCAGGTAACAGCAGCGATGCAAGCAGAGCAATGATAGCTATTACAACAAGCAGCTCGATTAAAGTAAAGGCAAACTTGTGTTGGGGACAGACATTTGTCCGATTTTTAAGGCTAAAGAAGTAAGTCAGTTTTTTGAGAATTTTTTTAATCATTTTTCTTACCCTTTTTTTAGTTTTTGTCTTTGTTATCATAAACAGAGTCCCGGCTTTTTTTAGTTTTTCACCTCCCATTTTGCCAAATTGACTCTGGTAATTTTTAGCTCTCATTAGAGAAATTAATTGCTTTAACATGTCCTTGCCTCCTCATTTTTGGATAATTACACACATTTGTTCTATTTTAGGTCGGAATTAAGTAAGTTCTCATTTTTTACTATTCTACCCCCCCCCCCCGATTTTGTCAAGGGCTCGCCTGCTATCGGTTTAGAACGTTTTTCTCGTCTTCTTATTCCATTATAATCTATGCCTGTTTTTAAAAGCGCTTCTCTCCAGCTACCGAAGAAGAAGTTTGATGCGCTCACCACTGGTCCATCACCATTTTTATACATGGCTCTGTAAGATAGGTCTACTCCTTTACTTTGAAGTTCTCTTATGGTTTTCAGTATCTTCTCCCTGGACCAGCTATTTGCCTTTCGAGTCTTCTCGTAATCCATCCCAATAGCAGAGATAGCATTCTCCCAGCTACCAAAATGATACAGAGCTGCATGAAAAAGTTCAGGATGTCTTCTCTCAAATTCATTGTAACTCATCTCTTCTTTCATCTTCAGTATTCTCATCAGCTCTTCCTTTATTCTCTTCTTGCTCCATACCTTCTGTCGTCTAACCTTGTTGTGATCAATCCCACAGGCTCTAACCGCTTCTCCCCAATTCTGGAAATAGTGTACTGCTGCAAACAGCAAATGGGGATAATTCTCCCATATTCCTGTATAGGATACGTCTTTATTTAACCTGTAGAGCTGTTTAATTCTTATCATTACTTCCTCTCTATCCCACATTCTGTTATTAATCACGCACTTTTTTTCCATAACTGCCTTAATCCCTGAAATGACGGTATTTCTTCCTTGTATCCGGAGTAAGTCTCACGAATTAAACTTACTATTTTTTTCTTTGCCTCTTTAAGCTTATCTCCATCAGGAAGAGAAAGTTTGCTTTCTATTACCTTCTTACTTTCCAACTTATCCTTCTCCTGAATTCTCTTACATATCTTATCAACTTTAAGTTTTGCAGTAAAAATGGAATGCTGCATCAATACCTTCTTTAACGTATTAGCAATCATCTTCTCATAACGAGCTATGGCAAACTTATTTCCCCAGAGCGCTAACTGCCATTCCACTG
>JAGMCN010000243.1 GCA_023129235.1 Caldifarciminota bacterium
AAGAAGCGGCGGAGATTTGGGAAGAGGAGCAGAGAAAAGACCCCACAAATTACAGAGTTACTCACTCTCTCGCTTTGTTATA
Source organism: Caldifarciminota bacterium (assembly GCA_023129235.1). GTDB lineage: Bacteria > Hydrothermota > UBA3073 > JACQXS01 > JACQXS01 > JAGMCN01. Next base: position 83 of record JAGMCN010000243.1, read on the forward strand.
CTACTGGTGGGCAAAAAAAGAAGAAGAGGAAAATGTCACCAAGAGCGATAGTGCATTCCTCGATTCGCTATGGATGAAGGTAATTTCCAACTGGGTTATGTTAAAATATAGCGAGGATTTCTGGAAGGAATGGAAGGAAGAAAGGGAGAGATTGTGTTCCAAAGAAGGTGATCCGCTTCAGATAAAAGAAAAAGATATAGATGAACTTCCGGATAAACTTCCTGACCGATTGGATAAAGAATTTTTCAATTATTCCGACCAGTACAGGCAGAAAGGTATGGAAAAAGAAGCTGAAATATATGAACGTTATCAAACAGCACTTGCATTGGAACAGAAATCAGCTTCTTATTATAAAAAAGTTACAGTAATCATTAAAGAGCGAATAAATGAAACTCTCCCTCCAATCTGTGGTGTAGCGATGTTAAACCACCTGGGAATATTGTCGGATGTAGATAGATTGGTAGAACGCGCCAGCAAAATCTATCCTGAACATGAAAATATTGTGGGGCTGAAAACATATCTCACACCACTCGGACCAATCCATATCCTTATAGAAAAGAAGAAGCTGAAAGCGGCAATTCGTGAGATTGAGACGCTACCAGAAACGATGCGTTCTTCAAAAGAAGGGAAGAACGTTCATGCTACGGCATATCTTAAATTAGGTGAGGAAGTTCTAGCGCTAAGCAATGATATAAACGAGGCGTTAAATTGCTGGGAGAAGGGTTTAAAATATGCCACAGACCATTCTATTGCTGGTATGTTGGATAAAGCAGTTTCTGATGCTTGTATAGAACAGGCTAAAAGGCTAAATAATCAAAAAAAGTTTAACAAAGCAATTGAAATATTAGAGCGGGGAGAAAGACTTGTTACTGACAGATCAAATAGGGAAACGCTCAGAGAACATCTGGCTATCAGTTATTGTGACCGTGGTGAAAAATACCTGAGTGAGGATAATCTTTCTAAGGCGAAAAAGGACTTAGAAAAGGCATTGGAATATAATCGAAATTATAGAAGGGCAAAGGACGATTTGAGTACCGTTTACAATAACCAGGGTGTGAAGCTCTTAGAAACGGATTTAGACAGAGGAATAGAAAAACTCGAAAAAGCATGTAAGTATAGTTGTACGGATGTTGTTAAAAAGAACCTTGCAGGCGCTTATAATGTAAAAGCTGTCAAAATAGCTGATTGGGATCGTTACTCGGCTGCAAATTATCTTAGGAAAGCGTTGGAACTCGATCCTTATAATGATACAATCAGGAACAATCTCCAAGCTATATCGGGTTATGTTATGGGGGGTACTAAGAATGAAAGATCCGTTATATAAGGATGATACACCCTACGACATCTTAAGTATTGATAGAAATGCCGCTCCAAAGGAGATACAGAAGGCATTAGGCGACTTTTTAAAGAGGGGAAAAAACATACAGCAAGGAATG
>JAGMCN010000244.1 GCA_023129235.1 Caldifarciminota bacterium
AATTATAGAGGTCGAATGGGATATCCTGAGATTCTTCACAGAGCATTATGGTCCCGGGAGATTGTGTGTGCCGTATTCCAAGTTCGTACAAAACATTTGCATTATGGTCCGTGAGAATGGCAATGACTATATCACTTTTTGTTAGATCTCTTAGAATACTTTTTATAATGTTTCCCTGTGGTGCAGATGCCCTGTGGACCTCAAAATCCGATACGCCGAACAATTTCTTTATAGTTTCATATTTGTTCAAGGAAATAATATCACGAACCTTCTTGAAGAAATCATCCCAGTATCTTTTGTTATGCCTTTCTGTTGTCTTTGAAAAGGGCATTATCACGAATATTTTCATAATTTTTTCTCTTTGGGAAATCTCGGAAAACCTTCCGCTGTCCATTAAACGTGAATGACCTGGCCAAACGAAGTGGACCACCCACACGGTATCATATAATGTCTATGGTTGAGTTGAGTCGAGACAAATGGTTTTTTCTCTGTAGGCTTCTTTCGTTTCCTGTAAGGGAAACAAAATCCATAACCTATCCTCCAGTTTGTTGCCCGACGTGCAATCCATCATCAGGTTTGATATAAAGTATGAGAAGGATAAATCTTTGAGTTTGTAAATATTGTAAAAATCATTATCGCACTCTACGGGATTAACCAATTGTGTTCTTTCTCTCCAATATTTGATGAAATAGTCCTTACCCAAAGCAATGTGGTTCACGTAACCTTCAGTCTGTTTCAAAGCACTTTCTAGTACTGAAGAGTGTGGATCATCATCATATTCAAAACTGAGAATCCCATTAAATATCTCTTGTCTCCTGTTACATATCATTTTTCGGCTAAGAACTCTTTCGCTTCTGCTATTTAGTAGTCTTCCATTATTAATTGATTTCGGTATAATATCCGACAAGTCCGCGTTTCTAATTCTAGTCTTAACCTCAATAATTGCCCTTACATTCCTGCGAGTCGTTATTACAAAATCTCCCTCGCAAAACAACACAGGACATGTGTTGTCAAAAACAATAATATCTATCTGGTTTGAAACCTTTATTTCTTCAACATTTCTTCTGTTGTAACCGCTAACAACAAAGCCTGTACCTATAGACAAGTTTGATGGCAAAAATCTTTTGATACTGTTCCTAAGTATGGCTTCCTTATATCTTCCTTCTTCTCCCCAATGAGCATCCCCAATGAGGTTCCTTACCCTATTCTTGATGGTATCAAGTTCTCGAGTTATTGATTTTTGAAATTCCTTTGGATTTATTTCCATTTTAGCACACCACCGTCACAGAATGTCATCTAGTGTGAATTGCAATGCAAAGTTGACCGTTCTGCTTCATACCTATCAGCTTTTGAGAATCCACCTGTTGAAACATATAGGTCTCTAATAGTCCATATTAGGTTTTCCAACTGTATGTTATTCCTCCGCATGAACACCTGATTGTATGTTTAACTGGATCGCAATATTTTATTGCAATATACTTACTACATTTGCTGCAAAAAAACAGCGCTTCCAGTTCCAACACATCATCATAAAATGCCTTCACATCGTTAATATCTTCTAAATAGCCACTATCATGAGAGGCTTTATGCCCAATGAAAACTGATTGACTAAGTCTATCCCAAACCCGATGATCTTTAGGCTCGCTTTTTCTTCTTTTTAGTGTGCTTCGTAGTTCAGATAGCAACTCATTAGATGTTCTATTTTCATTTTGGTCATTGTAAAGAAAATTTACTTTAGCTCCCCAACAAAAACAAGTTTCTTTCAATAGCTTTTCTAAATACCTCCTAACCATATTTCCCAAATCTGAAGAGTCGGATTTTTTAATCTTATCTTCAATCATTTCTTTGAGATTAAACAAGGGGCTTTCCAATTCCGCGCCGCGTTCATCATTCCAAACTATTCTTGTTATAATCCAATTCTTGCCTTTTACCGTATTGGCAACATATTCAAACCAGTTGTGTTCATGGGTAAACAAGAATATCTGGTAATCAGAGAATTTTTCCATTAACAAACTGACAAATCTCGCACGATGTCCTTTATCAAAACTTGAAATCACATCATCAAGTATAAAAAATGTATTTTTGCTATTAAATGCTTTTACGGATGACAGGAATAAGCATATCCCAAGACAGTTGAGATGAGATTCGCTCAAATATTTATCCGGTGGGGAAACAATATTTCCATGAAACTTAAATTGAATCGTTATTCCGACCAACTCATCTTCTTCTCCCAAGGGTACAAGCTCAATTGCATCAACCCGTTCAGACCTGTTCATGCAGATATATAACTCATTAATGTCTTTAGATATTGCCTTCAAGAATGAAGTGAGGGCATCTTTTTGTTTTCTTACGAACTCATTACAAATAAGTTCCATAGATTGCATGTGCCGGTTGATAATTGCCGACTCTTTCTTGAAAGACTTAATCTCTGTATACGCTTGTCTGACCAGCACAAGTTTTCTGCTTATTGAGAATCTTATATCATCCTTTTTCCCAGCACTTATCTTCTGAACATTGTCCCTGAAGGCAGAAACCATTTTTTGAACTTTTGAATTATCAAGACAAACAAATTCTTCAGGGTTTTTTAGTTCCTCCCGTTCTAAAAGACTAACCTTTTTCAATCTATCTAAGGCATTAGAGAAAAGTTCCTTCGTCTGCTCCATCTCATTCCTTATCCCGGAATTTTCTTTTATGGATAAACATTTCTCTTTCAAGATCGTTTCTATCTCTGACAGGATATTTTGAAGATACCTTTGCGTCGTTTCTCTTCCCTCTTCCAATTCTTCCTTTTCCTTCTTAAAATCAGCAAGCTCATCAATCCTTCCCCTAAGCTCCTCAATTAATTCATTTCTGTTTTTATCCTGCAGGCAAAGAGGACATTTTCCTTCTTCAAAAATCCCTTTTTCAAGAAGCAGTAGCCCTTCAGACAACAGCTTCTCTAGCCCAACTTTTTTAAATTTGTCTATATCCCTGAAGATTTTCTGATATTTTTTATAATAGCCTCCATAAGACGAATGAATGCTTTCAACCGAAGATTTCAGATTATTTAAAATACCGATGACTTTCTCATAAGAAATTTGTTGTGAAAGTATCTCTTTATCTTCCGGCATTTCAATCAACTTCAGCACAGTATTAATGCTCGCATTATCTTTTACTTCAACAGAAAGTTTTAAAGGATTAACTAATTCCCTAATGGCATCAAAATATTGTTCATCATTGTGAATCGGCTGCTTTACCTGTTCAATTATTTGAGCTTGTTTTTGACTTACTTGGCTATCAAAGTTTTTAGTTTTGACCACTTTCTTAAGATCATTTACCGCTTTTTTTAAAACCCCCTTTATTTTTATAACTTCAGAAAATCCGATTATTTGAGATATTTCTTCAAGTTT
>JAGMCN010000245.1 GCA_023129235.1 Caldifarciminota bacterium
TTTCTATCGAATGCCCCCGCTCCTTAAAAAACTCCAGAAATATTTTTCTTAGCTCATCGGATTTCATGACACCTATCATTATAAACTCTCTGAACGAAAAAGAAAATCTTTTTTATTGTCAAAAAAATTCATTCTTCAGGGCTGGAGGGAAAGGAGTTCTGTCAGCTATACCCGCGAGAGAAATTCTTTCAGCTCCTTCAAGAAATCCTCTGCCGGTAAACTCTTGGGAAGAAAATTATGATCTCCTCGAAGACTCTTTTGAGTATCTTCTGGTCCAGCTAAAGCAGTTAAAAATATTATAGGGATATTGGAAGTTACAGGGTCTTTTGCAAGAACTCTGGCTATTTCATCTCCAGACATATCCGGCATCATTATATCCAGTAATATTACATCAGGTTTTTCGCTTTTGGCCAGTTTAACACCTTCCCCGGGAATATCTGCCAATACAGCTTCCATACCTAAGATATTCAGGTAATCTTTCATAAGTTTTAACACTTCTTTCTCGTCATCGATAACCAAAATCTTCTTACCAGCCATTTTACTGTCCTCCATTCCTACTCTTTCCTTAAATATCTCATTGACCGCCTTGACAATAATATCTATTCCTAAGCCCTTGCGTAAAAAGTCCGTGGCACCTGCTAAACGGGCTTCCCTTTCTAAGGTTTCAAGACCGTATTCCGTAAGTACAACGATTTTGGTTTTGCTGTCAAAACTCCTGATTCTTTTAAGTACTTCTAATCCATCCATATCAGGCATTTTAATATCCAGTAAGACTAAATCTGGTTCCCAGGTTTTAACCGATTCTATCGCTTCTTTTCCGGTGGACGCAGTTGTAACTTCATAACTTTCCTTTTTCAAAACATCAAGAAGCAGTTCCCGAACAGCCGCTTTATCGTCAACTATCAGAATTTTTGACATGACGCATCATGCCTCCAGTGGCAAAAGTATAGTGGCGGTTGTCCCTTCATCCAGCTTGCTTTTGTATTTCAGTTCACCGCCATGAGCTTTCATAATACTGTAGCATACGGAAAGTCCCAAACCTGTTCCTTTTTCCTTGGTCGTAAAGAACGGGTCGAATATCTTTTTCATGTTTTCCTCTGATATGCCGCATCCTGTGTCTTTAATATCTATCCTTAAAAAATCTTTTTCGCGGGATGTGGTAATTTCAATAACTCCTTGCCCGGATATAGCATCATGAGCATTGTTCAATAAATTCATAAACACCTCCTGAATTTGCTTCTCATCCATTGATATAGGAGGTAAATTTTGAGCATAATTTCTTTTTATCGCTGTGTTATCCAATTCAAATTGATGTTCTACAATAGAAACCACTTCCTCTATACTTTTGTTTAGATCTGCTTCTTTGAGTTCACCTTTGCTGGGTTTAGAAAATCTAAGAAGCCTCTGGATGATATCCTTTGCTCTCTGACATTCTTCTGCTATAGTCTCAAGATTTTTTTTTACCGCTTCATTCTCTATATCTTCCATTAAGGAAAGCTGAGCTCTTCCCGAGATAACCATAAGAGGATTGTTTACCTCATGAGCCATATCAGCAACAAGTTTTCCTAATTGGGTAAGTCTTTGGGCTTTTTCCAATTCTTTCCGTCTGGTGATGTCCCGTAACGATACAAGGCAAGCCCTTTTTTGCTCCCAAAGCACTTCCACGAC
>JAGMCN010000246.1 GCA_023129235.1 Caldifarciminota bacterium
CATCAAACGGCGGGAAAGTTACGGATGAATTAAAAGATAAAATTTTTAAAGGAGAGGTTACTGTTAATGATGCTATAAATTATAGTTCTCCGCCAAAACAGTGTGATTTTGTAACAGGGCCAAATCTCATCGGACAGTTCAAATATGGAGTAAAGACAGGCATTGATTTAATACGCACCAAGGACGGCAAATATAAAATGCTTGTTTTTACCGGTTCAAGTGATAAGACAACTGCCAAGAATATACTCTATGTTGCGGCTGATATCAGAGTGAAGAATTATAAGAAGTTAAATGAATTGATAATTGAACATGGCTTCTCACATCATCTGGCTGTAGCTATGGCTGATATATCAAGGGAATTGGAAGTTCTGTGTGAATACTACGGCATAGAATATCTCAATGTGGATTAATGGAAAACCCGTTTGTTTATGGTAAAGAAGTTTCGGGAAACAACTTTTGTAATCGCAGTGGAAAAGGCATTGAGATTCATTAAAAAATGGACAATATAGATATAATCAGTTTAGGGCAGATTGTAGCAGATATTATAGTAAAGCCTGTAGGGCAGTTTCCCGAAGTTGGCAGAGCAGATATTGTAGAGAAAATAGAACTTAGGTGTGGAGGCTGTGCTTTGAATACTGCTATTATCTTGAACAAATTAGGTTTAAAGGCAGGTGTAATCGGCAAGGTCGGAGATGATATGTTTGGAAATTTTCTTATTAGTCAGATAAACAAATTTGAACTTAATACACGAGGAGTAAAGAGAGAGTCCAGTATAAATACATCCTCTGCTATTGTCATGATTTCCTCTGGAGGCGAAAGATCGTTTCTCTATTCTCCCGGTGGAAATGAAGAACTTTCTTTCAATGACATAGATTTTGATTTAATTGTCCGAAGTAAAATTCTTCACATTGGCGGAATAATGAAACTAGTAAAGTTAAAACCGGCTAAGGTTTTAAGGAAAGCAAAGGAATTGGGAATAACCACTTCTATGGATACTGACTGGGACGTACAAGGTAAATGGATAGACCTAATTGAATCTTCTCTTCCTCATACTGATATCTTTATTTCAAGTATAGATGAGGCAAGATTAATCAGCAAGAAGGAAACGCCTTATGAAATCAGCCAATTCTTTCTCTCTTATGGCATAAAAATAGCTGTATTAAAAATGGGGGAAGATGGATGCTATGTCAAAACTCAAGATGAAATGTTAACTCTCCCTGTCTTTAAAGTAGATGTAGTAGATACTACAGGAGCTGGTGATGCTTTTGCGGCAGGATTCTTGGCTGGATATCATAAGGGTTGGAGTATAGAAAAAGCAGGCAGGTTAGCCAATGCCTGTGGTGCTCTTTGTGCTACTGAAATAGGAACTACAGATGGGATAAAAACATTACAAGAAACACTAAGATTTATGAAAAAGTAGAGGTTTTAGCATATGCAAAAATAGGAAGCCAGCTATCCCCCTCCTAATTCCCATAAGTAACAACAAATTATCGTAGATAGAAAGCAATCTGATTTCTGCCATACCTGTTTCTGTCTTAATGGGGAAAATTAAAAAGTGATTTTTTCGTTTAATACTTGACAGATAAATCTGCAATGTTGTAGAATTCTTTTGTAGAGCGAAATCGTTTGCGGATATGATAACTATTACAACCATTTATCGTCGGGGCATGAAAAACAGTTGACGTCAATCACCTAAGCTGAGGAGTTAAATTAAATGCGCCAAATTAGTATGAAAAGAAACCATTTGTCAAATCCTTTTAAAATAAAAGGAAATTGGTATAAAGGGAATTTGCATACACATACTACCAATTCAGATGGAGATTTATCACCCGAGGAAGCAGTTGCCTGGTATAAAGACAGAAGTTATGATTTCTTAGCAATTACTGACCACGGGAAGATAACTAAGGTAGAAAAAAAATTCCCTGATTTTCTTCTCATTGAAGGAGTTGAAATTGGAGCGGAGAAAGCTGAACTTGGCCAGGGTTACCATATTGTTTGCCTTAACATTTCAGACCTCCCTGAATTAAAAGAAGTACCCAGCGTTCAAGAGGTGATAGATATAGTCAGGGAAAGAGGCGGCAAATTAATTATTGGTCATCCTTACTGGTCTGCTCTCACTTTCAGCGATATTATTTCCCTTTCAAATGAGATATTAGGAATAGAAATTTTTAATTCTACCTGCGATTTAGCAATTGGAAAAGGATTTTCTACCGTTCACTGGGATGACCTTCTTATTCGCGGAAAGAAAGTTTATGGATTTGCAGTAGATGATAGTCATAATTTTACTGCCGCACCTTTTGATGCTGGAGCCGGCTGGATTATGGTAAAAGCAAAACATCTCACTAAAGAGAATATTTTAGAGGCGTTAGAAGAAGGGGATTTTTATTCCAGCTGCGGACCGATAATAAAAGATATTAGTATCGATGGAAATGGAAAAATAAAGGTTTCCTGCACGCCGGTAGTAAGAATCAACTTTATCTGTGATAGAACCAGCGGAAAAGTCTTCCGAGCAGAAAAAGGCAGTTCACTTACGAAGGCAGAAGTTACTCTTGGGGAAGTAAAGTATGTCAGGGTAGAATGTATTGATAAAGAAGGAATGGCTGCTTGGAGTAATCCATTCTTTTTAAAGAAATGGGCGTAATTTTACAGGAGGAGCGAAAATGAAGCTAAGGGTAAAGAAGGTGTTAGGGACAGTAGTGGTATTGAGTTTAGTTTTTGGGGTTGGTAGTTTCAGCTTAGCGAAAGAGAAAGGTTTAGTAGGATACTGGAAGTTTGACGAAGGGAAAGGAAAGATAGTTAAAGAT
>JAGMCN010000247.1 GCA_023129235.1 Caldifarciminota bacterium
CCTCTTAGTATCTGTATTGTTTCTTTCACAGTTGGAGGAGCAACCTGGATTGGTTGAAATCTTCGCTCCAAAGCACCATCTTTTTCTATATATTTTCTGTATTCGTTTAGAGTAGTAGCACCTACGCAATGAAGTTCACCTCTTGCAAGTGCAGGTTTTAGCATATTTGAGGCATCGATGGCTCCTTCAGCTGCTCCTGCTCCCACAAGAGTATGAAGCTCATCTATAAAAATTATAATATTTTGGGAGCTTTGTATATCTTTCAGCACTGCTTTTAATCTTTCTTCAAATTGCCCCCTATATTTAGTTCCAGCAACAATTGCGGCTAAGTCGATTGCAAGTATTCTTGAATTTTGTAGGATTTCAGGAACTTCTTTTTGGATAATGCGATGAGCAAGTCCCTCAACTATAGCTGTTTTGCCAACTCCAGGGTCTCCTATAAGTGCAGGATTATTTTTCTTTCTTCTGCATAGGATTTGCATTACTCTCTCAATTTCTTTCTCTCTTCCTACTATAGGGTCAAGTTTTCCTTCTTGTGCTAATTTGGTAATATCTCGAGAAAAACGTTCTATATTTTTAGTTTTTGATTTGCTGGGTGTTTTTTTGCTTTCTTCACTCATAAAAAGGATTGCCAGAATCTCATCTGCTGCACGGTCAATATCCAATTCAAAGCTAAAAAGGATTTGAGCTGCTATGCTTTCCTCGTGTCTTAATATTCCCAAGAGAAGGTGTTCTGTTCCAACATATCCGTGTCCAAATTGTTGAGCTTCCTCTTTTGCATAATTAAGAATTATTCTTACTTCTTCATTATGAGTAGGTTCTCCACTTAAAAGGTCAATTCCTCCGATTTTTTTGTGAGATTCATAAATGACTTTAAGGACTGCATTTGGGTCAACATCAAGGTTTACAAGAACTGTTATCCCTACTCCTCCACCCTCTTTTATAAGACCTGCAAGGAGATGTTCACTTCCAATTGCGTCGTCTCCAAGCCTAATTGATTCGCGTTTTGCAATGAGAAGAACTCTACGTACTCTCTCTGTAAATTGATTCATAGCTTGAATTTCCCAAAATCTTCTAACTTAAGTTCCTGGAAATGTGCCTTTAACGCATCTTTTTCTTTAATTTTAAATGTTCCTCCTTTTTCTAATACTTGTTCAGCGACATAAATCGGAGTTGAACTTCTAACAGCTATAGCAATAGAATCTGATGGTCTGGCGTCTATTTCTGTTATTGAATTTTTCCCATTTAAGTATATTCTTGCGTAATAAGTATTATCGCTAATATTATTAACTACAATTTTAATTACATTGGCGTTGAGACCTTCTATCACATTTTTTATAAGGTCGTGAGTAAGTGGACGTTCTGTTTTCATATGTTGAAGCCCCATCGCAATAGCAAATGCCTCATTAGGTCCAATCCATATGGGAAGAACTCTCTCGCCATCCATTTCCTTCAAAAAGACAACATGTGATTTAGATAAAGTATCATAAGCCAGACCTGAAACTTTTACTTCAATCATTATCTCTACTATTTGTTTACTACCCAGAATTTCACAGTTGCCTTAACTTCTGGATGTAACAATACTTCTACAGAATAAACGCCGAGTTCTTTTATTGGTTCAGAAAGTAGAATGTTTTTCTTGTCTATTTGATATTTTTCTTTTGCAAGAGCGGTTTCTATATCTATATTTGT
>JAGMCN010000248.1 GCA_023129235.1 Caldifarciminota bacterium
TTACTTCTCCTATTTTTTGTCCAGGCGTAAGAAAAGTAGATAAGCGAGAGCAGAGCCAAAAATATAAAAATGGTATAAGGTCTGGCTTCCTGAGACATTCTTATATGGAGAGGGCAAATTGATACCAGAGTGCCTGCAACTAAAGCAGTAAAATCGTTAATAAATCGCCTGCACCACCACATTAATAACAGTATAGAACCTATCCCGAAAATGGCTGCGGGAAATCGTACCCACCAATCGCTATCAGCAAGCCCCAAATGATGCAGTCCCCAACCAATGAGATAATCCAATGGAGGTTGTGTCTGGCTAGCGGCGCCTGAGATTACCCCTTTAATTGGTTTGCTGTAATAAGAAACCTGACGTATTTCGTCCATCCATAGACTTTCATAGGCTAAATGATAAAACCGAAGTACTGCGGCAAGTAAAGCAACAAGAGAAAAACCGCCCCACCATAAGTAGGTGCTTTTTGGTAGACTATCCAGTATTTTAATTTTGTTCATCTGAGATAAATCTGTGTCCCATTATTTTGTTGAATTATCCTGGTGACCTGTCGGCTAGCACAAGTTCCTTAAAGCCCCTGAACGAAGCCCGGAGCAGATGAAATCCATGTGTGAAAGCTCTCATCTTTGATTCCCCTGCTCTGCGTGCCATATAATGAACCGGCATTTCCATAATTTTATTTCCTAATTTAACGGTACCGAATAACAAATCAAAATCTCCCCATTTATCTAAACCCATTCTAATATGCTGGTAATCCTTTTTGTACATAGCCTTTGTACCGCATAAGGTATCTGTTAAATGCTGACCTGTAATAAATGTCATGACAAGAGCAAATATCTTATTGCCAAGGAGGTTCAAAAAACGCATGGACTGCTCTTGCATTGGATAAACCATCCTTGTCCCATTGACAAAATCGCATATTCCTTTATTCAGAAGGTTAAAAAAACGCGGTAATTCCTCTGGTGGCGCAGACATGTCTGCATCTAAAATCATAACTATTTCCTGTGTCGCTGCATCAAAACCCTTTTTTACAGCAAACCCTTTGCCTTTATTGGGACTATAATCAATGAGTTTTAGATTTTGGTAGTGTTTTTTTAGCTTTTTCACAATATCTGCTGTTTCGTCTTTACTTCCATCGTTAACGACAATAATTTCCGTTTCCTTCCCCATTTTGGGGATCCTCTTGACTACTTCTTCGATATTTTCCGCTTCATTGTAACAGGGGATAATAACTGAACATCCAAATCCAAAGTCGTTTTCATTTTTAGGAAGTGGGTGCAGGATCATATACTGGACGAATGAAAATTTGTTTATTTCCCAGATTTTTACTCCTATAGTGTTGGCGAGAAAAGAGAGAAGAGGAATATATTTCGGGAAAAGTAACATATAGCCAGAATAGCTGATTGAGAAATCGAGAAACTCTATAATCTTAGTCAAATTTCTTTTTTCTATAAAGTTATGAGGTCCTTCTGGCCTTTTGGCTCCTATCTTCTCCATAAGTGAAAGAACAGGATCCCACCATGGATTTACCGTGGTCA
>JAGMCN010000249.1 GCA_023129235.1 Caldifarciminota bacterium
TATAAGGGGAGAGAGAGAAAGGCTGAAATATTTTGCCAGGGAGAAAATGGAAGAAAGACTAAAAGCACACCTCCGCCCCTGGTTGTGATTTCGGGGCAATACTATTAACCCCACATGAAAAGACTACTTCTAATAATATTTATGCTATTTGGGCTGTTTCCCTGGACGCTTGCCGCACAAGGAGAAAAAATTAATGTCGAGGTGATCTGGCATGCTACAGACGAAATTGTATCAGATAAAATAGATGAAATTATCAGATTAGAACATGTTTTAACTAATGCCGGAGCAGTAGCGTTATTGCTTGTTAAAGGAGAAAGATTTGCAAATTCCCTCTGAGTCCACTACTGTGGAATGGAAGCTTTCTTTGTCTCAAATAAACGAAATAGTAAATACTATTTCTGCTTTCTCCAATACAGAAGGTGGCAGGGTTTTTGTTGGCATTTCCAGAGAAGGAAAAACCATTGGTGTTCAGATTGGGAAAGGTACCCTTGAGAAACTTACTAACCAAATTTCACAGCAGACAGATCCTAAAGTCCACCCGCGCATAACGGTAAAGAAGATTCAGAACAAAGAGATAATTCTCGTCAATGTGAAGGAATCCTCTGACCATTTGATCCTGGCATTTGGCAGACCGTATAAGCGGGTAGGTAGGTCCACAATCAGAATGTCTAAGGACGAGTACGAAAGACTTATATTAGAGAAGCATAAAGAGAAATTACAGTTTGATAGGCAAATTTGCGAGGGCGCAAGTTTTGAAGATATAGATAAAAAGAAAGTCAATTGGTATCTGGGTAAAAGAGAGGAGATAAGAAGAATTGAGAAGCCCAAGGATATGCCCTATGAAGAATTACTGATGAATGTCGGAGCAGCCCGAAAAGTCAATAAGATTATTCCTACCAATGCGGGTATATTATTCTTTGGTAAGTATCCAAAAAGATTTTTTATACAATCGCAATTAAGAGTTGTAAAGTTTAAAGGTAAAAAAGTGACTCACCCTGTTGTTGACCGTCTTGATTCTGCAAACACATTGTGGAAGATGATTGAAGATGCTGAGGAATTTATAAGGAAAAACATTCGACTGTTGAGCTTCAGGACGGAGAGGAGCTTCATGAGGGAGGATAAGTTTGAATATCCGATAAAGGCTTTGAGAGAAGCAATTATAAATGCACTGATACATAGAGATTACAGGGAAACAGCGGATACAAGAGTTTTTATCTTTGATGACAGGATAGAGATAATAAATCCTGGAACTTTCCCTAAAGATGTTACCCCGGATAATCCCATCCATAAAGCTGTTAATCCAGTTTTGTGTAGTCTTATGTATGATATAGGATTTATTGAGAAATACGGCTCTGGCATATACATGATGAACGAATTATGTAAAAAGTGGGAAATAAGAAAGCCCCGCTATGAATTACATCCGATTGAGACAAAAATAATATTTGAATCACGGATAAAAGAATTTGGTTTAGTCGAGATAGAGGAAAGAGTTTTGAAAGGTCTGAATGAGAGACAGAGGAAAGCTATGGAATACATTAAAAAGAAAGGGAGCATATCTAATAAAGAGTATTGCAATATCTCTAATGTAAGTGCTGCAACAGCAAAGAGAGAATTGCAGAATTTGGTAAAGAAGAAGACTTTCAAAACCATAGGTGCAGGTTCTTCTTTAAGATATATGATTAGATGACCCGATTATGACCCGATTGTGACCCGATTGTGACCCGATTGTGACCCGATTTAATAGAGAGTGGTTAGCATTCCTGGGTAGAGATGTGATTGGAGAAAGCTATGAATAAAAAAGTTCTGGTAACAGGCGGGGCCGGTTTTATCGGTTCGCATATTGTTGATGGACTTTTAGAGGAAGGTTACAGTGTTGTGGTTGTAGATGACCTTTCAACCGGATTCAGGGAGAATATTAACCATTCTGCAAAGTTCTATCCTGCTAATATCTGCGACAGAGAAACAATGAAGGAGATATTTGAGAGTGAGAAACCTGATTATGTGAATCACCATGCCGCACAGATGGATGTCAGGAAATCGGTGGAAGATCCCATCTTTGATGCTGAGACAAATATTATCGGAAGTATAGTTATTTTAGAGGAATCTCTTGCGGCCGGTATAGAGAAATTTATCTACATATCTACCGGTGGGGCAGTCTATGGAGAGCCGCAGTCACTTCCTGTAGTTGAGTCTGCAGATATTAATCCCATATGTCCTTACGGGATTTCAAAACATACTGTGGAACATTATCTCTATCTCTATTCCTACAATGCAAATCTCAAATACACTGTTTTGCGATACCCCAATGTCTACGGTCCCAGGCAGAATCCGCATGGTGAGGCGGGTGTAATTGCTATCTTCACTGAGAAGATGCTGCGCGGGGAGCA
>JAGMCN010000025.1 GCA_023129235.1 Caldifarciminota bacterium
TGGGACCCCAAGTTAATCCCAGAAATTGAGAAAGCAATTCTAAAATCTAAGGTTGGACTTACACCAAATCATGATGGAGTAGCAATAAAGTTGCCAATTCCCCAATTAACTGAAGAGAGAAGAAAAGATATTGTAAAGATGGTTCGGAAAATAACAGAAGATTCGAGGATAGGATTAAGGAATATAAGAAGAGAGGAAATAAACGAGCTTAAAGGAATTGAGGGAATATCTGATGACGACAAATATCATGGCGAACGAGAGATACAGCGCATCACTGAGAAGCATATAGATAAGCTAAATGAATCACTTTCCCAAAAAGAAAAAGAGATTATGGATGAATAGAGATTAATAGAAATTAGTGGAAACTAATAGAAATTTATAGAAACACAAATAATTTCTATTTAATTTCTACCAACCTCTATGAATTTCTGCTCGTTAAGTTATGAAGAAAATAGACCTTGCAGAATATAAGATTGATAAAAGGAAATTGCCACAGCATATTGCTATTATTATGGATGGTAATGGTAGATGGGCTAAGAATAGAAACTTACAAAGAATAGCAGGACATCGGGAAGGAATTGAATCTGTAAGAAATATTGTGGAGAGCTGTGGAGAAATTGGCATCTCTTACCTTACACTTTATACTTTCTCCGAAGAGAATTGGAATCGTCCACTCAATGAAATAAGGAAAATAATGGCTCTTTTGGCTAACCATCTTGAATCTGAACTTCCAGAACTTAACAAGGATAATGTAAAGGTTCAATTTATAGGCAGATTGCACAAACTGTCAGGAGGAATCAGGAGAAAAATCCAAAAGATGACAGAGACTACCAAGAACAATACCGGACTTTGTCTTACACTTGCTATTTCTTATGGAGGACGTTCTGAAATAATAGACGCTGTTCGCAAAATCATACGGGCTGGAGTAAAAAGGGTAACTGAAAAATCTTTCAAGAAATATCTTTACACTTCTGACATCCCTGACCCTGACTTTTTAATAAGAACATCCGGAGAACAAAGGATATCAAACTTTTTGCTTTACCAAATTGCTTATACAGAGATTTTTGTAACTCCAGTTCTTTGGCCTGATTTTAAGACTCCTGAACTTCTTAGAGCTATCTGTGAATATCAACAGAGAACCCGTAGATTTGGGAGAACCTGAAAAACAAATGCCTAAAAGATAATCTTTAGGTGTTTAGGTGTTTAGGAATTTAGATGAAGAGTGAACTCTTTTATCGGATTGTAAGTGCTGTAATATTAGTGCCTGCACTTGCATTTATTGGATGGGCGGGTGGAATATACTATTTCCTTTTAATAGAACTTTGTATAGGAGTCGGAGCTTATGAGTTTTTCAAAATACTCAAACAAAGAGGACTAAAACCTTATATCACTGTTGGAGTTGTAGCTGCTCTTATTCTTGGCTGGAATGCATATTTCGCATCTCACATTTTTACTTTCTTAACTTTTACTCTACTTTTCTTTTTTATCTCAATATCTGAACTGTATAGAAAGAATTTGGACCATGCAATTTACCATATTTCAGGTACTATATTTGGAGCTTTTTATCTGGGATGGCTTATGAGTCATCTTGTGTTGTTAAGACAGATACCTGCATTCTTACATCACCCAAGTATGATAAGAAACTTACAAAACTTAAAACTTTACTACTTTTTTCCTAACGAAATGTTTGGTGCCGATTACAGCAGAGGAATACTCTATACTCTTATTCCTTTTGTTCTTGCATGGGTGAACGATACTGGAGCTTATTTCATTGGCAGTAAATTTGGTCGCCACAAAATCCTTGAGAGAGTATCTCCCGGCAAATCCTGGGAAGGTTTCGTAGGAGGCGGGATTTGTGCTATGATTGGAATTTTCATACTAAAAATAGGATGGGCTCCGTGGTTAAAAGTTATTGATTGTATAGTTCTTTCTATTCTTGGAGCCTTGTTAGCACCTATGGGCGATTTTGTAGAATCCTTGCTAAAAAGAGATGCTAATATCAAAAATGCAGGCACCACAATACCAGGTCACGGAGGAATATTAGATAGATTCGATTCCGTTTTGTTTGTGGCACCTATGGTTTATTATTACCTAAGATTTTTTGTTATCAAATGAAAAATGTATGCATTCTCGGCTCTACTGGTTCTGTAGGCAGAGCCGCACTTGAAGTCATAGATAATTTAAAATCTGAATTCCGTGTGTTTGCTCTGAGTTGTGATAAAAATATACAACTTCTCAAACAGCAAGTAGAACAATTTAACCCAAAATATGTCTGCATAACTAACCCCGTATCAGCAATAAAATTTAAGGTAGGGAATCCCGATTTATCGGGATCCCTATTCACAGGACTGGATGGTCTTAAAACTCTTGCATCTCATCCAGAGGTAGATATCTTTTTAAATGCTCTTGTCGGAACTATTGGTCTACATTCCACACTCCTCGCTATTAAAAATAAAAAAAGAGTAGCTATAGCAAATAAAGAAACACTGGTAGCTTACGGAAAAATCATAATGCACGAGGTTAATAAAAACGGTGCTTCTTTACTCCCTGTGGACTCAGAACACTCAGCAATTCATCAATGTCTCAGCCAATCCAATGCTCCTGTCCGTCGCATAATTCTGACTGCATCAGGAGGTCCCTTTTTGCATAAACCAATAACTGCTGATATTACACCTGAGAGTGCATTAAAACATCCTGTATGGCAGATGGGCAAAAAGATAACGGTAGATTCTGCTACCCTTATGAATAAAGGACTTGAGGTAATAGAAGCATCTGTCCTTTTCAATATCCCAGCATCTAAGATAGAAATTGTAATTCATCCTCAATCAATAATCCATTCGGCTGTTGAATTTGTGGATGGAAGTATAATTGCTCAACTTTCTTCACCAGATATGAAACTCCCTATCCAATACGCATTAACATATCCAAAGCGATATCCCTCCTCTATTAAACCACTTGATTTTGAAAAGATAAAGAAACTCGAGTTTATGAAACCTGATTTCAATAAATTTCCCTGTCTCCGTCTCGCATACGAAGCCGCAGAAGCAGGTGGAACTATGCCTTGCGTCTTAAACTCTGCAAATGAGGTAGCTGTTCAATCATTCTTGGCTCACGAAATCAAACTAACTCAGATTTCAGAACTTATAGAAGAAGTAATGAAAAAACATGTAGGAGCAACAGCCTTGTTGCGATTTATAAAATCTCCTTCTCTATCAGAGATTGAACAAGCCGAAGAATGGGCACAACAAGAGACAAAAAATATCATATGAGAAAGCAAAACGACAAATCAAAGATTAAAACAGCACACAGATTTACACAGATTAGAAAGATAGACACAGATTTGAATGAAATGAACTATATCTGTGCAAATCTGTTTTATCTGTGAGAATCTGTGTGCTAATGTTTTTGCATTTTGATATAGGATAAATGTTATTAACAATCATAAGCGCCATAGTAACTCTTAGCGTCCTAATTATATTTCACGAATTTGGGCATTTCATTGTAGCAAAACGTTCTGGAATACGGGTAGAAGAATTTTCTCTCGGACTCGGTCCTAAAATTATTGGAATAAAAAAGGGAGAAACAACTTATAGACTTTCCTTGATACCTCTTGGCGGGTATGTCAAGCTCGCAGGGATGGACCCGAAAGAAATAAAAGGAGAACAGGATGAGTTTGCTTCAAAACGAACTCCAATTAAAATAGCAGTTATATTAGCAGGTCCAGTATTTAATTTTGTATTAGCTTTCTTCCTTTTCACTATCATAAACTTTATCTTTGGAATCCCAACACTGCCGACTACAACAGTAAAATCTGTAGGGGTTCAAAATTTTGAACCCCTACAATCGGGAGACCAAATCCTCGCAATAAATGGAAAAGAAGCTCATACATGGAATGATATATTGGAACTACTTTCCGAGAGAGATAGTTCCCAATGTTCAATAAAAAGAGAAGGTGTAGAACAGGAAGTAATACTTCCTAAATCCATTTCTCTTGAGCTTGAGCCCTTGATTCCTCCTATAATTGGAAAAGTTGCAAAAGATGGTCCTGCCTACCGAGCTGGAATCCAAGAAGGAGATTTAATAACAAAAATCACTACTAAAGAAATAGAAGGTGAAGATACTCTTGTCTCCATAATTGAAATAAAAGGGTGGGATAGTCTCGTTTCAGTGATTCATCGTAATCCCAAAAAGGAAGTTTCCGTAGAATGGCTTCATAACGGAAATCACAGGGAAGCCAAAATAATTCCTGATAAAGAACAAGTTCTTATAGATGATAAAGTAATAGATGTTGGGATGATTAAAGTCCTGATGAAAATAGAGAGAAAACCTATGGGGATTAGAGCTTTCAAGCTTGGATTTCTACAAAGTATAGATACTTTCGTAATTACACTCTCAATCTTCAAAAAGCTTATTCTCCGTAAAATCTCTACTAAAACCTTAGGTGGTCCACTTGCAATTGTAAAATTTGCAGGTGAATCAGCAAGATGGGGACTTGAAAGCTTCTTGACCCTTATGGCTTTCCTCTCAATAAATCTTCTTATACTTAACATTATTCCCTTCCCTCCCCTTGATGGCGGACAAGTCCTGCTTATTCTTATAGAGAAAATTAGAAGAAAACCAATCTCCGAGCGAATAATAACTCTGATTCAGAATGTTGGATTTGCATTACTTATGGTGCTTATACTTTACATAACCATAAACGACATCACCAGATGGATAAAAAAGTAGGAGTTCCGATGGAATCGGAATTCTTTCGGAAATTGCGATATCAAGAAGTATGAGGATAATAACAAAATTGACAACTGTGAAAAAAAGAAGGAAAGATGCGTAACTTATTGAGAGTATGGGCTTTTGTAGGGACACAATTTATTGTGTCCGCACCTGCAATTGCCGATGCACCTGATACCCTCTGGACTAAAACTTATGGTGGAACTTACTTTGATTATGGTGAGTCTGTTCAGGAGTGTGCAGAAGGGGGCTTTATAATCGCAGGAGCGACAAAGTCTTTTGGTGCTGGCTCTTATGATATCTATCTTGTAAGGACAGATGCTAATGGTGATGCACTGTGGACTAAAACTTATGGTGGAACTGACTATGATTGGGGCAAGTCTGTAGAGGAGTGTGCAGGAGGAGGCTTTATAATCACAGGATATACATATTCTTTTGGTGCTGGCATGGATGATGTCTATCTTATAAGGACAAATTCAAATGGTGATACTCTGTGGACAAAAACTTATGGCGGAACTGGCAATGATGGAGGCTATTCTGTTCAAGAGTGTGCAGATAGTGGCTTTGTAATTGCAGGAGCGACAGGGTCTTTTGGTGTTGGCTATTATAATGTCTATCTTATAAGGACAGATGTAGATGGTGATACTTTATGGACCCGAACTTATGGCGGAACTGACTATGATTGTGGCGAGTCTGTTCAGGAGTGTGCAAGCGGGGGCTTTATAATTGCAGGAGAGACAAAGTCTTTTGGTGCTGGCTCTTGGGATGTCTATCTTATAAGGACTGATGCAGATGGGGATACCCTGTGGACTAAAAC
>JAGMCN010000250.1 GCA_023129235.1 Caldifarciminota bacterium
TCAATTTGGAAACCATATCCATCAGAACAAATTCTGTCAAGAGGAATTCCTTCAAGAACTTTTCTGCTGTAGCACTTAAATCCAGATGTCAAATCACGGATAGGAGTTCCGGTTATTATTCTGGCATAAAAGTTTGCGAAATAGGAAAGCAGGAGTCTTGAGAGGGGCCAATTTACAATAGATATTTGATTTAAGTATCTTGAACCTATTACGAGGTCGCAAGTTTTTACTTTTTCAAGAAATCTTGGTATATCCTCAGGGTTATGTGAAAAGTCGGCATCCATTTCAAAAGCATAATCATATTTCTCTTTTATCGCATATTTAAATCCAGCTCTATATGCACTTCCTAATCCGAGTTTTCTCTCACGATGGATAATATGCACTTTCGGATTCTTCTTTGATAGTTTTTCTACATATTTACCAGTTCCATCAAGTGAGTTATCATCTATTATAAGTATATCTACGCTTGGCGCATTGGAGAATATAGCCTCAATTATCTTCTCTATATTCTCTATCTCGTTATAAGTAGGAATAATAACAATAGTTTTCATTTTCTTCTTCTATAAAATTTAAACCAGAACCCAATTGTGCCAAGAAAAAATAGAAATGCAAGAGAAGATATGATTGCTCCTAACTTAAAATATAAGGAGTCATACTTAAATTCTACTTGGTGTTCTCCTTTATCCAGCTGAACTGCCCTCAAAGTGTAATCAGCAACATACAATTTTTCTCTTTTTCCGTCAACATAAACTTTCCAGTCCGGATGCCAGTTGTCTGAGAACACAAGAAATCCTGGAGTCTCAAGAATTACATTACATACAATCCTGTTAGGTGTATATTCCCTAATCTTTACCTCCTCCGAACTCTTAACTCTCAACTCTGAACTCGAGACTCTCAATGGTTGTTCTTCAAGGAGAACCGTAGTATCAGGATGAAAAGTAGGATTTTTTAATTCCTCAAGAATTTCCTCACGAGACAAAACTTTGAAGCTATGCACAATCCATGCTCTTGGCAAAGCAGTTTCATTTTCATATATTCCATATCCACGATTACTTCTATAAACAAGTTTAAGCCCTTTATGTGCTTCTTCCCAGCTTATTCCCCATTTTCTCAAAAAGTTATCTTTGAAACTTTTTATTGCCTGTTGAGTATTAGGTGGATATTTTGATAGATCCTCTGGAATCCACATAGAGATGACATATTTGGCATTCAAAATATCAAGCATGTTCCTATGTCGTATTAGATTTAAGGGAGTGAACATAACACTCTCGCCAGCACCAATAAGTTTCTGGTATCTATCACCAGGATTTGATACATATCCACCTAAACTTTGAATATTATAAAGTGAAAGGTATCCATCTTGTGAGTGTTCATAATTAAGTGGGAATACGCGATAGAGTTCTCGATCATCCCGACCCGTCGCGGTTCGGGACGGATTTCCTAAAAAACTTACGATTTCGTCAGGAGCATAGTATTGTTTGGGATGTGAGACGGTTTTTAGAAATTTCTTTTCAACACTCCACTGGTCAAATATAAGGATTGGCACTGCTATCAGAATCCAAATACCTAATTTCAGTCGTTTCATAGCTAAAAGTAAAATCAAGAAAGAATTTATGACTATCAGCAAGAGTGCTTTTCCTAATCCGCCAAGAAAATTAGGATAATTTCGAGAAAGATTCTGTAATTTTTGTTGAGTAAGTTGAGGGCCGTATTTACCAAGTAAAATTGGGCTCCAGTGTGTTTTCAATGAGGAGAGCATAGATTCTTTCCCAACCGAACAAATAATAGCAAATATTACAACAATTCCGAATATTATCCCTAATAAGATTTTTAAGTTTTGAGTTTTGAGTTTTGAGTTTTCAAGTGCTTGGACTCCAAATGCCGAAAGAACTGCGATGCCAAAGCTTGTGAGATAAAAAATCATTGTAGGACATCTGAGTTTTTTTAAACCAGGAAGTATCCAATATGGAATACGATAAAGTGGAGTGTGCCCGCCAATCGCAAATATCACAGTAACTACACAAAGTCCTATAAAGAATCGGACATATTTTTCTCTTCTCTTGAAAGCGATTGCAAGCAAAGCAAGTAACAAAG
>JAGMCN010000251.1 GCA_023129235.1 Caldifarciminota bacterium
GTTGGAACTAAAAGTCAGAGAATTGAGAAGGCTGAACGATTTTGTTCCTGCGATGGAGCAGATTTTTACACCTATGATTTTGGACGAATTGAAATTGTTATCGGAGGTAATTTGCCAAAAGAGGTATAAGAGTTATGAAGCCATAGAACAACCGCTGATCACAGAAAAGGAGAGGAATTGATGGAGAAGATTGTAGGAGATTTTTCAACTGAAGTAAAATTATCCACAGATGAAGCAAAAGATATTTGTCGTCTTGGTCAAATGGAAAAATGCTGTGCCTTTTTAGTAATGTCTCCAACTGGATTTGAGTGTATCCGTATGTCTTATCCGGCAAATGGTACCATTTTTAATAGATTAGAAGAAGGTACTATGAATGCGAAGGGTGAAGGTGGCTGGGAAGGATGTGCCTGGGAGGGGCAGGTATAAATGAAAGAACTATTTGAAAAGCATGGCGTTATAAAAACTGGTCATTTCAAACTCACGTCTGGCAAACATTCTGCTCAATATATTAATAAAGATGCCATATACAGCAATCCAATGCTATTTGATATAGTTGTCCAGAGGATGCGGGGTAAAATTAATGTGTATAAAGATATGATTGACGTAGTTACCGGCCCTGCTATTGCCGGTGCTATACTTGCCGCTCCTGTTTCCTTATTGCTTAATAAGATTTTTGTCTATCCTGAAAAGGCCGACGATAAGCCGTTGGCTGGAAATCCTGGTAAAGGGACAAAAATGGTTTTCAGACGGGGTTATGATAAAATATTAAAAGGCAAACGAGTCTGGATTGTTGAGGATATCATCACAACTGGTGGTAGTGTCGAGAAAACTATAAGGGCAGTAGAAGAATGCGGCGGTAAAATTACTGGAGTTAGTGTAATATGGAATAGATGCCGAAACCCCTTAAGGGAGTTGTGGAGGATGGATAGTGTTCTCCTTTTATCCTTAATAAATGAATTTGTACCCTCATACTGGCCGGAGGAATGTCCGAATTGTAGGGCAGGAGAGTTATTGCAAGACCCAAAGGGATAAGAATGAAGGAAGGTAAAAAAGAACTTAAAGGAAAATTGGATTGGTCGTGTCTTCCGATGGAGGCTTTAAGAGGAACGGTCAGGGTGTTCGAGAAAGGCGCCATCAAATATAATGGCACACGGACCTGGTTGCCCGGTATTATGTTTAGCAAACTATTTGCGGCAACTATGCGCCATTTATTTGATTGGTATTTTTTTGCGTATTGACGCTGATAGAGAATCAGGAGAACATCCTTTATCCCACGTTATAGCGAATTGTTTAATGTTGCTTAATTTTATCAAGAACAAGAAGTTTGATGATAGGAGGATTATAGATGAGGTTAGTAAAGCCAAGCCATAAAATATTATTTATTTCACCGAAGCCGTTAGAAATAATCGAAGCGGCAGGACGAACTTGTTATAAGTCAGAAGATAAGATATCTGAAGGAAGCGCAGAGAAGTTTGTTAGAATGATAATCAAGAGAGGACACCTTTCAGTAATCGAACATGCTTATATGTCTGT
>JAGMCN010000252.1 GCA_023129235.1 Caldifarciminota bacterium
AAGACCTGAACTCCTTCAAGAAATTGATCCGGGACCACTATAATCTGGCACACAGTAAACTCGGAGGACTTATTGAAACCGAAGTACTACTCGATGTCCTTGACCAAATTGAAGACAAGATATCAATATACTGGTTACTTGCACACGGTAGCGTCGCTTTCAGATCTCAGTTTGAGATCAATGTCTTTCCCAAAGATCAATTTGGTAACAATATGGGGTTTATCGGTTTGGCAGAGTTTCAGCCAACTTTTAGCCCCTTTAAATATATGGAAGAGTATAACTTTGACAAAGAGGAGATTGGGTTAGTCCGAGGTCAGATTATGAGCCGGTTCACTTTCAGCATGTATCACGACAACGCTTTGAATGAGGATCAGCTAAAACGTTTCAAATACGAACTCGTATCCGTAGACGAACTTCGCGAGCGCATCAAAGAACGGAAGGCGAAATTGGGTCTGAAATAGAACGGAGGATTCACAAAAAGGAATTCATTGAAATGTTGAAAGAAGAACAATAAAAAAATGAACAGCCATTCGCATAAAAAATTTATAAACTAATGGAATGAGAAGTGGTATGGCTGAAAATATGGATACTTTTTCTCAAAGAGCAAAAGATATCATCAAAAAGATACCTCAAGGTAAAGTTGCCACGTACGGTCAGATCGCAGCGTATGCAGGTAATCCCCGTGCTACTCGTCAAGTGGTGTGGATATTGCACTCCTCATCTCGAAAAGATAACTTGCCGTGGCACAGGGTCATTAACAGCAAAGGACGTGTATCTTTAAAACCGAACTACGGGTATGAAATGCAAAGAGAACTGCTGGAGAAAGAAGGTATAACATTTGACGAGAACGATACGATTGATTTTGACCGTTATCTCTGGCGTCCATCTCGGCCTTCTTTTGGTGTGTGAAGGCTAAAAAAAAGGCGAGGGAGAGAAAAACAAATATAAAAAAGGAAGTGAAAAAATGAAATACAAAGAGATATTGAATATTCTTGCGCCGTGCGGGCTTAACTGCCGTAAATGTTTCGCCTGCTCTGAAGGCGAGATAAAAATGCACAGTACAAAATTACAAGAGCTATTAGGGTCGTTTGATAGATATGCTGAGAGATTTTCTGAATTGATCTATCCTGTATTCAAAAACTATCCTTCTTTTAAAGAACTGCTCGCATATTTTACACAGGGGGATTGCGATGGATGCCGGAGTGGTATGTGCAAATACCCTAATTGTGGAGTTATTGCTTGCTATCAAAAGAAGGGTGTCGATTTTTGTTTTCAATGTGAGGAATTTCCCTGCGATAAAACAAACTTTGATCCTGACCTCAAACGTAGATGGATCCAGATGAATAATAGAATGAAAGAGATCGGCGTTGAAGCTTATTATCAGGAAACTAAGGACTTACCCCGGTACAGGTAGGTCCAGTAAGTGTAGTACTGATACTTGAAATTTATTACTGGGTGAAGCACAATGGAAACAGACACAGAACGATGGTTGAAAAAGTATGGCAAAGAATTTTTGAGAGATATAGGAATCCGCGAGGGACAAACTGTTCTCGATTTTGGTTGCGGCTCAGGTTACTATACAATCCCTGCTGCAAAGATAGTCGGCAGTAACGGTAAAGTGTACGCATTAGATAAAGACGGAGAAAAATTAAAGGAAGTTGCAGAGATGGCGGCATCGGAGAATCTCTCGAATA
>JAGMCN010000253.1 GCA_023129235.1 Caldifarciminota bacterium
GTTCTTCAAATTCTCTTACATGAGCATTATTTGAATTTATTCCCGAAAGCCATCTTTTTCTCCCAAGCAAAGTCTCTACATATCCATTTTCTCTTGCAAGAGCAAGTAATCTATTTATCCAATTTTTAACTCCGGGGTAGGTGAGGAAATAAGATGCTATAAAAGTAGATGCTTCCTCCACTCCAATTTTAAGTCTCTGTGATAATCCATAAGGACCCATTCCATATACGATTCCGAAATTTACTACTTTTGCTTTCTTCCGTTCCTCAGTGGTTACCTGTGATTCAGGGATACCGAAAATTAAAGATGCCGTCTCGGTATGTATATCCTTGTTTTGCTTAAAAGCTTCTATAAGTGCATCATCTTCTGAAATTGATGCGAGTATGCGAAGTTCTATTTGAGAGTAATCAGCACTGAGAATGAACCAGCCTGGAGAAGCAATAAAACCTTTCCTTATCTCTCGTCTGGGTATGTTCTGAAGATTGGGATTAGTAGAGGAAAGTCTTCCTGTTGCAGTAACAGTCTGTTGCCAGGTAGTATGCACTCTGTCTGCAGAATCTGCTAAAGCAGGAATGGCATCAAGATAAGTAGATTTCAATTTAAATAATTCACGATATTCAAGAAGCTTTTTCGGGATTTCGTAGGTCTTTGCAAGTTCAGTAAGAACCTCTTGGTCAGTAGAATAACCTTTCTTCCTGTGTTTTGATTTTGGATAACCGAGTTTCTCAAATAATATATGACTGATTTGAGAAGGGGAACGAAGATTAAATTCTTCTCCAGCATCTTTATAGACTTCTTTCTCAAGTTCTTTTAATCTTACCCCAATCACAGATGATTCTTGAGCAAAATAATCTCGGTCTATGAGGACGCCTATCTCTTCCATATCTGCAAGAACTCGTGCAAGTGGTAATTCAACTTCAGAAAAGAGTTTATAAAGCTTTTCTTTTTCAAGTTCTTCTTTTAGAACTTTGTGAAGTTTGTGAGAAATGCTTGCTCTTTCGCCCAACCAATTTATCAATTCTTGCTCAGAGAATTCCCTTTTCTTGAAATTTAAAGTTGAAAGAGCTTCTCCAAGCCAGAGAGTTGCAAGTTGGTCAAGTGAATAATCGTTTATTCCGGGCTTTAATAAATAAGAAGCTAATCCAATATCAAAAACTCCCTGAACTAAGTCAAACTTTTTGAAAAGATGCTTGGAATAAGGAGTAATTTTCTTGATTTCTGGAGTTTCCATAATTCCTGCAAGCTCTTCTTCTTTTTCTTTAAACACAAAAGCTTCTTCTTCATTGCAAGCAAGGGAAAAATATGAGTCAAAAAAAATCACGCTTACTTCTTTCTTTATTGAGTTCAAGAGATTCTTTAAGTTCTCTCCAATCTTATATTCCTTGGGCTCGGCAGGTTTAATTTTTTTAATAATTGAGAAAAATTCAAGCTCCCTGAAAATTGAAATAAGAGCAGATTCATCTTTTTCGCCAATCTGCAGGTCACTGGTTTCTATTTCAATATCACAATTAGATCGAATAGTTGCAAGTTCCTTTGACATTAGAATTTGCTCTTTGTGTTCTTCTATTGATTTTCTCAATTTCTCTTGCTCTATTTTTGGTAAATTATTAAATATATCCTCAACTCCTCCAAACTTATTTATCAATTTTGATGCTGTTTTTGGACCTATACCAGGGACACCGGGAATATTATCTATCGTATCTCCTGTGAGTGCAAGAAAGTCTGAGACCCATTTGGATGGAATGCCCAGCTTTTCTTGAGCATAAGTAAACTCAAAAGTTCTTGGATTAAGAACTTTAATTTCCTGAGACTCAAGTTGGAGAAAGTCCTTGTCTTCAGAGAAAATTATTACTTCAAATCCTTCTCGTTTCGCAGTTTCTGCGA
>JAGMCN010000254.1 GCA_023129235.1 Caldifarciminota bacterium
CCTTCAGATAAATGTATTTGGTGGATAAGACATTTAGAAGAAAAAGATCCTAAAAAATGGGATGCTTTGTTAAAATCACAACTTGAAGAGGAAAATAAGGTAGAAGGGCCAAAATCAGCCCCTTCAAGGGATTATAAGGTATTAAATCCTAATTCAATTGTGGCAGCATATTCCCACGGTGTTTTAATAAAAGCTAACACCGAGGAATTTGTAAAACAGCTTGTAAAAAGTCATTCTCCTCCACCAAACACCGAACGTAAAGTCAAAGTAGAACAAAAGATGCAAGCTATTTTGAAGCAGTGGGTTGAAGTTATAAATTCTGCTGAGAAACACTACATAATAGCTGGTATTTTTGAAACGGCTGGCAGAGATTTCCTAGATCAGGCCCAAGAGTATTACAATAAAGCATGCGAAATTGAAGCTCATCATATCACAACTAAGAATATCCTTAAAAGAGGAATAATTCATTACAAGAAGGACAAGAGAGTGGATTTTGAGAATGCTAAGAATGAATTAGAAAAAGCCCTTAAAGAATTTGAAGGTGAAAGATTATCTTCAATAGCTGATCAGGCAGAGACTTGCCTTCAATTGCTACTCGTTCATAATAGGCTTGGGATCATTGAGAATGGTATAGAATATGGCGAAAGAGCTGTCAATCTTTATAAACGACTTGCAGAGTTGGATGATTCATATATTTTTAAGCTTGCACAAGCACTCAGAGGATTGGCCTTAATAAGCTCGCGTGCTGTTCCGGATATTTCCGCAGTAACCAAAATGGAAGAAAGAGAATACTGCATAAAAATACTAAAAGAGTCTTCCAATCTGTGTGAAACTAGTTTAAAGCTCCTACAGAAAATCGGTAATATATCTGGAGAACGTGGAGAAGGGCAAACGTATAATGTCTTTGGCATGATCAAGCTAAAGTTAAGTCAAAATTGTGAAGATTATGAGGAGGCAAGAAAATATTTTGACAAATTCCTCGAGCTTTCCGGCAGATCGAGATTCTTAAGGGAAAGCTTTCAGGGATATAGAAATATTGCTCTTTGTGAGCATAATTTGGCTCTCAAAAAGTCGGACGAGAAAAACAAGTGGCTTGATAAAGCCATCCAGAATTATGATTGTGCTATGGAATGTTTAGGCAGCGATCCTAAGTCACTAAATGAGCGACCAAGTTCTGACGAATTTAATGCACGATTTAATAAATGCCGCTCAAAAATAGAACAAGAGAGATTGTCGGATGTAGAAGCCGCTCAAAAAGAACTGATTGCTATTATTAAATATGCAGTTCCTACGCTTAAGCTTAATTGGCACTGGAAGGCATATATTCTATCTTCCTTAAGCAGAGCCTGCTTGCAACTCGGACAATACGAAGAGGCTTTTAAGTATATAGAAGAAATGGTAAAGCAATACGAAGAGATTGAAGATAATCAGAAAATAGAGAAACAAGCCTTCGGTGTTCAAAATGCTAGGCAAAATCTTCAGTCTGCAAGTGATTTGCTTGAGCAAATGGCAAAGGTCAAAGAAACGAAAGAACTACACCAAAGGGTCCAAGAACAACTAGAGAGAGTTAGCAATTTGTCACAATATATACCTTCAATTCCTATTAAGGGTTGGTCCACCCTAATTTCCCAAATTGAAGCAAACTTTTTAAAATAGTGACATTTTATTAAGCTTACTTTGATAGTAAACTATTGAGCAGATCGAGATGGAAAATCACACAACTATCTTCAGTATTGCGATGGGCGACTTCAGATAACACAGCATATACGGCTCACTTCGTTTGCCAAAATTTCGGCTACGCCGAAACTTCGTATAT
>JAGMCN010000255.1 GCA_023129235.1 Caldifarciminota bacterium
GTGTCTCAGGAGGAACAATTCAAGATGGATTAAGCCGTGGTTATCGTCTTGGTATTATTGCATCAGGTGATAATAATAATGGATTTCCAGGCAGATATGGTACTGGTTTAATGGCTTGCTATGCTAAGGAGTTGACAAGAGAAAGTCTGTGGGATGCATTCTTGGCACGCCGTGTCTACGGAGTAACTGGTGACCGTATAAAACTTAAGTTTTACATCAATAATCACTTTATGGGCGAGGTCTTCAAAACCAAGAAGCCAGTTAAAATTCAAGCTGAGATTATTGGAAGTCAAGCTCTTGATAGAATTGAATTGATTAAAAATAATCAGATTATTTATACCTACTGTCATAATGGAGCTTGGAAAGCCCCAACTTCTGGCAAGGTAAGAGTGAAGGTAAGGGTTGAGCATGGTTGGGGACCGATACCTGATTACGGTTTCAAGGTTAGGGATAAGATTTGGAAAGGGGTTCTTAGAACAGTAAATGCAAGGATTATTTCAGTTGAAGGTTGCTTTACACAATGGGGACAAAGAATAGAAACTGTTTCAGAAAAAGAATGCTTCTATCAACTCAAAACAAGCTTATGTGCCTTCCCGACAATTAAAGACTCCAAACAATCTATTGTTTTTGAAATAGAAGGTCCTTTAGATGGAAAGTTTAATTTAAAGGTTGATGATATTTCTAAAACATTAACACTCGAAGAAACAATGAAACGGGCATGCTGTATTGCAATGATTGATAATGCAAAAAAGATAATTGAAAAGCAGTTTGTGTTTAAAGAAGAAGATATTGAAAATTCTGGCAGGAGCTTTTACTACCTGCGTGTTAGCCAGCTTAATGGTCAATATGCCTGGTCATCACCTATTTGGGTTGAGGTATAGTTATCTATCACTAAATTGGAGGGTCTATGATATGAGAAGAATTGTTATAACAATAGGATTAATTGGCGTGTTAAGCGGAGCTTTGTTAATTTCGGGTTGCACAAAGAAAAAGGAGAATAAAATTTTACTCCGCTGGTCTGGATATGCTGCTCCAGTATATGATAAGTTCAGGATGGAGGAATCCAAAAAGTTTGAAAAACTATATCCGAATGTAAAGGTTAGATATGAACCAATACCTGGAGAATTTGATTCTAAGTTATTAACCCAGATAGCAGGAAGGACAGCTCCAGATATATTTTTTGCAATGAAACTCGGAGATTATGCTGAGAGGGGAGTACTGGTTGATCTTACAGAATATGTTAGGAGGGATAAGGATTATTTTAAGGATATCAATCCCACTTTAATGGAAGCTCAATGTTGGAATAAAAGAGTCTATGCCTTACCCGGCAACTGTACTATTCAGAATATGTTATTTTACAATAAAAAACTTTTTGATGAAGAGGGACTTTCTTGTCCTGATGATACATGGACCTGGAAAGATTTAGTTGAAGCTTCCAAAAAACTTACTAAGAGGGCTCCGTCAGGAAGAGTTACCCAATTTGGCTGTGTTACCGGGGCCAGTGGCGAGAGCATGGCCAGGTGGATGTTATACATCCTTCAGAATGGGGGAAAATTGTGGAATAAAGATAAAACAAACTGTATTATTAATAGTCCTGAGGCAAGAGAGGCAATCCAGTACTGGAAAGATTTTTATGCCAAATATCATTTAACTCCTAATCCTATGCAGGCAAGGGAAGAGGGAGAAAGCAATCTTTTCGTCATGGGAAAAGCAGCTATGTTCTGCGGTGCTACCTGGAACATAGCAACTTTTAAAATTAGAGATATTTCTAAAAGGTTGGATTGGGATGCTATCGTAATGCCAGCACCAGAAGACAAGAAAAAGATTGTGTATTTGGGGTTTATCTCTCTTGGTGTCTGGACAGGAAGCAAACATCCAGAGCTTGCATATGAACTTGCTAAATTTATGAGCGCACAGGAAAGAATAAAGTTTCTAGTTAAAATGGGAGATTCACTACCTCTTCGGAAAAAAGGTGAGGCAATGGAGTATTTTCTAAATAATCCTGATATGCCAGAGAAAATAAAAGAAGTTATATTGAAAGCATTGACAGGACCTGCTGAGGTGGCATATCCGCTACTTGTTAATTCTAAAATTCCCTATCATGAACAAGGGTTTATAATAAGACAGGAACTGGAAAAATTTATTATAGCGGATATATCAGCTGAGATAACTTTGCAGACTCTCCAAAAACGATTAAATGACATTGTTAGATAATTTAACATA
>JAGMCN010000256.1 GCA_023129235.1 Caldifarciminota bacterium
TCAGCACGAACGTCCCGTAAGCACAATAATATTTTTAAGAGAGATCGGATTTTTTTACAGCAAAAATTGATTGACAAAGAAAACATTATATCGTATATCAAAAATTAATATTGTCTATATATTGTGATACCGACTTATTTATTCAAAATGTAATGGACTCTTAAAAGAAAATAAGGGGTTTGTATGGTCTTTGTTGGGTCTTTTAGAATGGTTGATTCTGGAAGGCCTTTTTTGTTTCTTATTGAGAGGCAACTATGACCAATAAGATTCTTATTGGATTAACTGGTTCTTTTGAAAGTGGTTGTCATGATTTGAGTAAGGTGCTGGAGCTGAAACATGGCTTCCGATGCCTCAAGCTTTCTAAAGAGGTCAGAAAAAAGGCAAGAGAACTCGGTTATGATGAAAACAACAGGGAGCAACTTCAAGACGTAGGCAACCAGCTTCGCCAAAAATATCGTACTAATTATCTCGCCCGTGCTGTACTTGATAAAAATGTAAACGCAGAAAGGATTATTTTTCACGGGATAAGAAACGTTGGTGAGGTTAACGAGTTTAGAAAATACCCAAACTTTTATCTTGTTGCAGTAGATTGCTCTAAGGACAAAAGATGGTCCCGACTGCAACACTTATACAACGGCGACAAAAAACAATTTGATAAGCAGGATAAAAGGGATAAGGATGAAGGTTTGCCGTACGGACAACAAGTATTGAAATGTGTAGAAGAGGCGGACATACTTTTTCTCAATAATGAAGACTATCCCACCGAACTCAAAAAACAGGATGAACTAAGTAGCCGATTTGCTGCTCATTTAGGTTTAATTGTTGGTGACAAATTGAGGAACCCTAACAAGGATGAAACCATGATGACGGTTGCATCGACTCTTGCATTGCGATCTCATTGCATAAAGAGAAGGGTTGGAGCTGTTCTATGCGACGCTTCTGGACATATTGTTTCAGCTGCTTTCAATGAAGTCCCTCGAGGAGAAGAAAAATGTTTCGACAAGTATCGCATGTGCTATAGAGACCTTGTAAGAAATAAGTTCAAAAAGCAATTGATTAACAGCTACAAATATTGCCCCAAGTGTTCAAAGGAATTAAGTTTTAAGGAAGATACCTATCAGTGCAAGAACTGCGGAAAGGACTTATCAGACGATATACCTGGGTACAAAGCATTAGATAAATGTAGATCGCTTCATGCGGAAGAAACAACTATCCTAAAAATGGGCCGTACTCAAGTTGAGAAATCAATTTTGTACTCAACTACTTTCCCTTGCTTACAATGTGCTAAGAGAATTTTGCATGCGGGTATAGATCAGGTAGTTTATATAGATCCTTATCCTGAGAAGGAATCAATTCTGATGTTAGAACCGAAGGTTCAGACAAGGCAATTTGAAGGAGTCAAAGCGTTGGCTTATTATAAGCTTTTTTATCGTTATCAAGAGACCCTTGAAAGAGATATTAAACAGAAGGTTTCAATTTGAGGAAGGAGGGTGGAATGGAAAGGTGTCCTAAATGCAATGATTATACTCTAAGCTACGATCCATTGCGCGGGGGGGCAGTTTGTACCAGCCATGATTGTGATTATATTAAAATGGTTTCAGATACTGATGAATATTTTAAGCTCTATGTTACTAGTAAATTAAATTGGGACAACTATTGTGCAAGTACCCCTCTTTTTATAAGACAATTAAGGGGTACACTATAGGTCCCTCTTCCCCTACCGAAAATACGGACCCTTAAACCTGGATCCGGGCGCAACCTTCTATTTTGCTCGGAAGTGATTTCGGATCAGAGCAAAATGCAAGTTCTTAAAGGTTGCCCTTTGCCCGGAAGTGGCCAGCGGCAACCTTGTCTTTTGCCGGCAAGTGAGGACCTGAAGCTTTCTCCTGGGCAAAGCCCAACCTCTTAAGGCTCGACCTTCCGGGGGATCCTTTTAACTTTGCACTTTCACCACGCGAAAAGCTCAACCTTTAACGCATGAGAAAGTACAGGTTTTGGCACAACCTTCTATTTTACCCGGAAGTGATGAGGTGCAACCTTTAAAGCCTGAGAAAGTTCAAGTTTTGGTCCGGCCTTCTGTTTTTTTCTTTTAAAATTTGCCAATATCCTTATTCCGGAACAAAGACACAGGCGGACGCAGCGAAGCAAGGAAGCACCCCGCAATGACCCCAGGCCTGAAAAGCAGCGCTGTGATATAGAGAAGGCGAACGGGGGGCAAGCGACCGCAGCGAAGCG
>JAGMCN010000026.1 GCA_023129235.1 Caldifarciminota bacterium
CATATATCTTATTGGTATTTGGATTCACGCCTATGGCAAAAGGATATAGCCCAGTTGCTACTGTTGCTACTACTAAGTCAGTTACTCCATCTATCACAGAAACATTCATTCCTAATCCATTTGCAACATATATCTTATTAGTAGTTGGATTTATACCTATAGCACAGGGCTTACTACCTACTCCTACAGTTGCTATTACTGTGCGAGTTACTCCATCTATTACAGAAACATTATTGCTTGACATATTTGCCACATATATTTTATTAGTATTTGGATTAATGCCGATACCCGATGGATTACTGCCTACTCCTACAGTTGCTACTACTGAATCAGTTGCTCCGTCTATTATAGAAACGTTACTACTACCATGATTTGCAATATATATCTCGTTAATACTTGAATTTATACATATATCTGAAGGTGCATCACCAACCTCTACTGTTGCTATTACTGAGTCAGTTAACTCGTCTATTATAGAAATATTGTCACTATACCCATTTGCAATATATATCTTATTGGTATTTGAGTTGTTATTAATTGCAACAGGTCCTCCGCTGTTCCCTGCTTCTGGTCCAAGCCATATAGTATCCACGACTACAAGCTCTGCACCTAAATATCCGCTACTTAATATAATTACTAATATTCCTGCCAAAACATTTAACTTTTTGCTCATTTTTTCTCCTATGATTTTACCACAAAGTCACGGAGACACAAAGGACACCAAGAAGCAAAAAATTTAATAAAAACTTTGTGAACTTTGTGCTTTTGAGTCTTTGTGGTTCATTCTTTCAACTTCAAAAAACTTCATGTTATCAAACAAGGGAATTTGGGATAGTTTTCTAAATTTGATTCGTATCCTGTCACTTTAAAGCTTGATGATTTTTTGAACAGTTCTGTTAGCTGACGGAGGAACAGGATGGACAAAATATGTTCCACTCGGGACTTCTCTTCCACTGATATCTTTTCCATACCATAAAAGAATTTGATTTGCTCGTTCCGATTCGTCAGAGTGAACTTTAAGTTCTTTAACAAGTCGTCCTCTAATGTCGTATATTCTCACTCCTTCTTTTACTCCAATAAATTTCACGAAACTAACAAAAGGGTTCGGGAAGGACTTGATTTTCTCTATGACATAATCATTAGTATAACCATTTTCTTCTTTTCCAGTGCAGGCTGGAATATATCCATAAATATCTATATTGCTACTTCCCTGGCGATAGTCTTCCCATACTATAAGGAAACACTCATTTGAACAAGCTATATCTGGCTCTCTCTGTTCTACTGGCAAAGTGGTTATCTTTTGTTCAGAGTCAAGAGACCCATCTTCGCCTACTTTTCTAATCCATATATTAGCAGTGGAGGCCTTACTACCACTATAGTCATGCCATCCTACAATGAATTTAGATGTTTTAGGATGCCAAGCAGCACAAGCGAGTCTCTGGTCCCACATTGCAACAGATATTACAATATCTGAGTGCAAGACTTTCATATCAGCATCTAATATACTACCGTGGATATCCCAGCCAATAAGGAATCCGTGGTCTTCTTCCCATACTACTAATACACAAGTATCGTTACTTGCAAGTGCGAGACTTCTTTGAGGTTCAGTTTTAGCGGTGATAGAAAAATTTCCTCCTATAAGTGGTGTACCTGATGGACTTACTCTTTGACCCATAGGAGTCCAATTTCCTGTTCGGAAGTCTGACCAGCCAATAAGATAGTTTGTATCAATGCCTACAACTTTAGGTGCAAACTGAGTGTCTGGTGCATCACAAACGGTGAAAACTGGACCGGCAAAAGACCCGACACCTGTAACTATGCGTCCTGCTATATTGTAATCACCATCTGATATAGAACGGTAAGCCCATGCTACCAAGAAGTTGTTCCCATTACTTTCTACATCTATTCCTCCGACACCTGGAAGGACTAAATTTAAAGTATCTTCTATTAAGAATGATGTGCCTATAAAGGTACCATCTTTCTTTATAAATTGTCCGTATAGTTCTTTATTTACAGAGTGCCATACTACTAAATACTTATCGTTCCCCCAGGCAACTTCAGGCATAAACTGACCTCCTGGATTATCACATATCGGGAAGCTATCTTGTGGAACTCCATCTATTGATATGGTTCTTCCCCAGATATCTTGTTTAGTAGAAACGGCATTACGACTATCATACCACACAGCGAGGTAGTTTGTTCCACTTGAAGCAATAGAAGGACGAACCTGATGTTTTGAAGCAGTAGCAATAGGTAGTTCAGCCCCTTTAGATTCTTGAGCTATCCATAGAAGAAAAGCACATAAAATATATTTCCTTATCATTTTTCCTCCTAATTATTTAGATACAAATCAGGTCCAAGAAGTTCCCTAAATCTTTTACTCTAATTTAGAGAGCCCTCTATATATATCTACTGCAAAAAGTTGATTTTGTCAAGGGAAAATGTTAACTTAGTGGCCGACTTTCAGTTTTTTCTTATGACGGAGTGATTTTCTTAGCTTTTTTCGTTTATGAGTAGTTATTTTTTTTCTCTTTCTTTTTTTTCCGCAAGGCATAATTTAAAATGTCCTTCCCAAAGTCTGTTTTTTAAGAGACTTTGATGCTTTAAACCAAGGCACAACCCGAGCTGGTAGATTTACAGTTTTCCCTGTTTTTGGATTTCTGGCTTCTCTTGGTTTCCTGTGTCGTGTAGAGAAAACCCCAAACCCCCTAAGTTCAATTCGGTCATTTTTTCTGAGTGTCTGGGAAATTACTCCAAGGAAGGAATCTATAATAACAGCTATTTCTCTTTGAGTAAATCCTGTATCCCGAGCCACTTCTTTTACGAGTTCTTTCTTAGTTTTTGTCATCTCACAGAGTCTGCGACAGATTTTAAGCCACGAACTCCTATTATCGGGTAATAGGAATCTTGGCACCGGATTCCACTATAAAATCTACTTCTTTTTCTTGTCTTACTATTCTTAATTTAGTTCCTTTTTTAATACCGATTTCAAGGATTTTTTCAGCTAATGGGTCTTCAAGAATACGTTCAATTGCTCTCCTCAAAGGGCGAGCACCAAAATTTGGGTCAAATCCCTCTTCTATCAAAAGCTCTTTTGCCGAGTCATCTAAAATGAGTTCTATCCCCTTTTCACGCACTCGTTCCTTGAGCTCTGAGAAAAGGAGTTCAACTATTTTACTCATCTCTGGTTTCCCAAGCGCTCTGAATACTACAATCTCATTTACCCGATTTAAGAACTCCGGTCTGAAGGTTTTCTTTACTTTCTCTAAAAGTGTTTCTCGCATAGAGTTATAAGTAAATACTTCTCCTTGTGTTTCAAATCCAATTTGCGAACGTTTAAGTTCTTGTGTGCCAATATTTGATGTCATTATAAGAATGGTATTTCTAAAATCAATATGCCGTCCAAATGAATCGGTAAGCGTGCCTTCGTCAAGGATTTGCAAAAGTATATTAAATATATCAGAGTGTGCTTTCTCAAT
>JAGMCN010000027.1 GCA_023129235.1 Caldifarciminota bacterium
TCCTCTCCACTTATAGCCCCACATACCTTTAAAACAAAAAGTGCAATTATAAGGGCAGCCTCTACTTGATATTAAGTTGGTGCTCCTAATTTTGTCATAACCTTCTATTTTCCACCCCCAACTCTCAAAATGATTTTTTATATATTTCTCCATATCTAAAAGATGCCTTGCCGGGAATGGTATTGCGTCTATATTATCAATAGGTCTTACTGGATCATTAATAACGATTTGTTCTCCTTTTTTATATGCAATTCCTCTAATTTCCGCGAAGTCCGACCCCTGTCTGATAGCGTGAATTAAAATAGGTGTTGTATTTTCACCTTCTCCTATAACTATAAAATCAGCATTGGATTGCTCTAATAATTGTTGTGGAAGGGTTGTTGCTAAAGGACCGCCTAAAATCACTTTTCCATCTGGTAATCTATCTTTGGCGATGTTAATAATTTTCAGCATTTTTTGGTACTCCGTGATCATACCAGTAATGCCAACTACATCAATATCTTCTTTCAAGTTAGCTCTTAAGTCATCATCGTTCATTTTTCTCTCATTCATGTCTATTATTTTAATGGTGTGGCCTTCTTTTTCTAAAACGGATGCGATATATGTCAAACCCAATGGTACCCCTATATTTGGACTCCATACACGTAGTCGAGGATTAATCAATACTATTTTCAATTTAACGCCTCCTTATGTCTCTTTAACATATTAACTACTTTATATATCGAAGGCGTAAGCGAAGAGTCATACACCATCTTTGCTATAAAACCACTTTTAAATGGCAAGCTTGAAATTCTATCCATAAAAGTCTTCTTTATATGGAACTGCCTTTTGTATTGTCTCCAATCCCTATTGATTCGCACCACTTCTAAATTTGTCGTGCCAAGTCCTTCTTTCTCTGCTATCCTGAGGTGTCCTATTTTATTTGGTAAAAACCCCATAATCGAAGCTCCCAACGAATCGGCAACCACCGGGTTATCGGAGGTTATGATTAAATCCATCTTTATTGGATCTCCATACATCGGTCCGTGTCCATTCAGCCCGTATATTCCATCTATCACAACGATCCTTGGGTTCACACTTTTCGTTATTAGTGTAACATTACGATCAAAATTTGGATGTTGAAACATTCTCATTGTGTCTGGGAGGCACCCCCATAGGTTCTTGATGCTTAAAGTAACGGTTGTCATTACATGCACCTTTAATACCGGAACCGAAATAAAGCAATCTATTTTATCTAAAAGAAGATTTGGCAGTTGAACTTTTACTTTTCTCCCTTGGATTTTATCCTCAACAAACCTTGAAGGAAGCTTAGATAGGTTAACCAATTCAACTCCGGTATCTCTACATATCTCACACATTCCATGACCTTTTAATGTCTCATCAGCAGTCGAAGAGCGATTTCCCATATCAGACTCCCCTAAGATTACATTATCAGCTCGGTCTTTAACGATCTCCAACAAATCCCTCAGTAATTCTGGATTGGTCGTAATCCCTTCTTTATAATGAGGATACGTAAAATTAGGTTTTAAGAATACTTTAGAGTCTTTTTTAATGTATTTCGTCCAATTGATAAACTCAAGACCCTTGATCAGATCCCCTTTCAGTTTTTCATCAACTTTCGTTATGTATGCCGAATACATTTTGTTCATCTCGAATAACTCCCTCCAAAAGCATCCGCAATATCATCCCGGTTATATCTCTCAACAAATTTCCTCGCCTTTGATCCATATTCTTTGAGCGTCCCATTCTCTATCAATTTATACTTTTGTTTTGTCATAAACTTCTATCTAATCTCGTAACCCCATCTAATCGCTGCTCTCATGCTCCTCCTTTTCTGCTATCCCTGAAGTCTCTGCTATATTTAATGGCGTTAGTTCCAGAAGAGCCAGAGTGGAATTCCCAGTGGGATCTTCCACCTTTATTACGTCCTCCTCAGGCATAGAAACCCAGTATCCATCGTCATCCCTGCAATAGTAAACCTCGTCTTTCCATGTCCAATTACGGAAAAGTCTTTCTAAACTCGATTTGTTATATATCCTTTGAAGATACTTGATGACTCTTGCTTCCTTTCCATAAGGCACAGTGCAAAGTAGAACGCCGCCGGGGCGAAGTATTCTGGCTATCTCCCTGACGGCTCTAACATCCCCTTCAGCATCTTCCCTCGTAATTCCATATCTGCCACTTAATCCAAGGTGTTCAATGGAGGAAACAGCATATATGGCGTCAAAAAAGTTATCCGGGAAGTCAGTGTTCCAGATGCTCTCTGAAACAAAATGGAAGTTCGGATGCTTGAACTTAAACGTTCTCAAGTCTATGCCCCACACCTGCCAGCCAAGCGAAGCCAAAGTTGCGGGAAGATGATTGAGCCTTGCCGTGCATCCGACATCGAGCACTTTTCCATGTGGTGCCTGTGCCAACTTCTGGATGACAAAGGAATACTCAATGATGCGTCCATCCGGTGGAGCGGTCTCTGCCGATGCCTCTACATCGAAAAATCGGTAGGCAAACCTTATTACCTTTGGGCTTAATTTTAATTTTGGTATTATGCTCAAATTAATCACGCTCCAATAGAAGTTTATCCAAATTGGCTTTCACTTCTTCTTCTACATTCTTATTCGCAAAATACCACTCAATAGTCTTCTTAAGGCCTTCTCTAAAATCGGTTTTTGCTTTGAACCCGAAATCCTCCTTTGCCTTACTCACATCTAAACATCTTTTCGGCTGCCCATCTGGCTTTGTGGTATCCCACTCTATTTTTCCATCAAATCCCGTAAGTTCCGCTATTAATTCTACCAAATCTTTAATTTTTATCTCAAATCCAGCTCCAATATTTACGGGCTCTGGCTTGTTATATCTTTCTGTAGCTAAAAGAATAGCTTCTGCAGCATCCTCAACATATAAAAATTCCCTTGACGCTTTTCCTGTTCCCCAAACCTCAACCTCTTTTTTATTATTCTCTACTGCCTCTGTAAATTTTCTTATTAATGCTGGTATAACATGGGAGCTTTCTAAATCAAAGTTATCTCTTGGACCGTAGAGGTTTACAGGTAATAAAAAAATAGAGTTGAAACCATACTGCTGCCTGTATGCCTGAGATTGCACGAGCAACATCTTCTTTGCCAATCCATAAGGTGCATTCGTCTCTTCTGGATACCCATTCCATAAATTCTCTTCTTTGAAGGGGACAGGCGTAAACTTTGGATATGCACAGACAGTTCCTATTGCTACAAATCTTTCCACGCCTTTCTGTCTTGCAGCTTCTATTAACTGAATGCCCATAATTGCATTGTCATAAAAAAGTGTAGCAGGGTATTTTCTATTAAATCCTA
>JAGMCN010000028.1 GCA_023129235.1 Caldifarciminota bacterium
AGTTGTTCAGAGACTGCATCATAAGAAAATTAGCCTGCAAATTACCGTTCATATTCATCAACTGCTCCAAGCTTGTAAATTGAGCAAGCTGGGCAAGAAACTCTGTATTCCCCATAGGTTGAAGTGGGTCCTGATACTTGAGCTGAATCGTAAGGAGCTTTAAGAACTCATCCTTCCCCATCACATCAGGAGAATAATATAAGGAGCTACCTCCTGTAATTCCTTCTACACTCATATTTAATCACCTCCTTTCAAGCAAAATAATCTATTCTACCCGTCTCACTGGCATAGTTGGTACCTTCGCCACCACCTGCAGGAAAGAAAAACCTATCCCAGTGGGCTGGATTCTTTGAATCTGGATGAAACAAGCCTGATTTTCCCGGATACCTGGACCACGGAACAGCTCTACCATAACTATCCTTACCTTGCTCAGAATCTTGAGATAAAGTTATGTTAAAATCCTCAACCTCTAATCCAGTTGACCTCAGAGCAGATTTTAGCTCTGAAAGAGAATGCTCAAGTAAATGCTTTGCAACAAGAGTATCAACTACTATTTTGCCAGCAAGTTTTGTGTCTTCTATTACTAATTTTATGCTGAGTTTGCCAAGCCAGTCAGGGTTTAGCTCTATCTTAGCCTCGCTATGTCCTCCTCTGAAATTTAGTTTGAGTTGATTTGCGAGTTTTTCAAAATTGTCTGGTGGCATACCTTTAGGTAAACCCTTAAACTTTAATTCATTTCCTAAATCCAATACTGAAAGACCCTTGTTAATTCCTCCACGGACTTCGGTTACAGACTCCTTTTTCGCAGAATCCTTTGGAGGGGGGGGTAAATTTAATCCCTTATCTATTTTGTGTCCTGAGTTCCGTTCTGAAAATCCTGTCGCAGACTCCTTTGGAGTGGAAAGGATTTGGGGGTTAGCTCTATTCATAGAATTTTGTGAGCCAACTTTTGTCTCTGCACCAGCATTGTCGCAAACTCCTTTGTTTGAAGAATCCTGTGGAGAAGAGTTCAATCTCACAGATGAATGCTGTTGCATAATTTTCTGACCTTGATTTTCTCCTGCCCTCACCTCACTCCCTATAGAGTCGTGAGTCGTGAGTTTAGAGTTGGGAGTTTTTGTGAATGGATTCTTTGAATCATGGACTCCTTTTTCGGAGAATTCTTTGTTAGAAGAGTCCTGTGGAGAGAAGTGAACAGGGTTTTTTGAACGATTCAAAACTTGCTCTATTTTTATAGAACTCTGCGAGTTTTTACCATTCTGCGAGATTTTGTGTTCGGAGAATCCTTTGGAAAAAATTGTAGATTTTGGTTTATGCTTTGTCTGATTTGTGTTCGGAGAATCCTTTGGAAAGGGTGCAGGACTCTTTTCCACAGGATTCTTCGAAGACTTTTGTCCCGATAAATCGGGATTGATTTTCAAGTCCACAGGTCGCAGACTCTGTACGAGATTCTTCGGAGATTCTTGTTTCTCGCTTCTCATTATTATATCAATTTTATCAACTTTAACTCCTGCCTTATTGAGCGTCTCTTGAATAGCTGAAAGCTTGGAATTCAGTAATTGCTTCATCTTTGCATTATTCACTGTTATTTTACCTACCATTTTATTGTTCTCGTTGCTGAAATTCACCCGGATTTCGCTGTTTTGTCCACAGGTCGCAGAATTCTGTGTTTGCAGAATCCTACGGAGAGGAGTAGCTTGCAACTGTCCAAGAGCAGAACTGCTCAACTGTTTAGATACATCATTGCTTAATTGCACAATCGCATAATTACTACTCACCTTCTTTACCACCAACCCGTTGAGAGTTGGGAGTTGAGAGTTAAAAGTTGGAGAGTTTGAGAGTTGGAAAGTTGGGAGTTTAAGAGTTTGAGAGTTGGAAAGTTGGGAGTTCAAGAGTTTGAGAGTTGACAGTTTAGGGTTGATAGTTTTGGGAGGTGGATTTTTTGAATTATGGACTCCTTTTTCGGAGGAGTGGATAGGATTTTTTGAACGATTCAAAACTTGCTCTATTTTCATAGAATTCTGCGAGTTTTTACCATTCTGCGGGATACTTTGTTCGGAGAATCCTTTGGAAAAGATTGTAGGTTTTGGTTTATGCTTTGTCTGATTTGTGTTCGAAGAATCCTGTGGAAAGGATGCAGGACTCTTTTCCACGGGATTCTTTGAAGACTTTTGTCCCGATAAATCGGGATTGATTTTCAAGTCCACAGGTCGCAGACTCTGTGCGAGATTCTTCGGAGATTCTTGTTTCTCGCTTCTCATTACTATATCAATTTTATCAACTTTAACCCCTGTTTTATTGAGTGTCTTTTGAATAGCCGAAAGCTTGGAGTTCAGCATTTTAGAGTTGGGGAGTTTAGAGTTTAAGAGTTTAAGAGTTGGAGAGTTTAAGGGTTCAAGAGTTGTAAGTTGTTTGTTGTTAGTCGTGAATTGTGAGGAAGGCGGAATTCCAAGTAAGGATGAAAGAAGAATTTGCTCAAAGTTATCAAATAGAGGGTTGCGAGTTGCGAGTTGCGAAGCGTGAGTTGCGAGTTGTGAGTTATTCACAGAATCCTGTGGAACAGATTTCTGTTGCAGAGTTTTTCTCATGGGATTTTTTAAAGGAGAACGGAGAGTAATTTTTGAGGTTGTAACTCCGGTAAAGGGTAGAGATTTTCCGTAGAATCCCCTTTTGCAGAATCCTGTAGAGAATAAGTTCACATTACTCATTTTTCACTCTCATAATCTTTTGGGTAATTCTTGCGGCTCTATCCGGAGGTAAGACCTCAAGAATACGAGCCGAAGAGCGTTCTTTCATAGATAGTAATAATTTCACTACATTTTCATCGGGTAGAGAGTCCATAACAGATGCTGACTTAGAGGGTTCCATAGTTTCATAGATTTTAGATAATTTGGCAGAACTGTGTTTCAGGGTTAAGTCTATTTTTTGGCTTGCTTTATCAAGTGCCTGCTCACGAGTAATTAGCTCTGTTTCTCTTTGAGAAAGAGAATCTCTTTTAAGTTTTATGATAGAATCTAACTCCAGCAATTCAGTTTGCTTGTTTTCAATGAGAAGAGTCAAGGAATCAACTGTAGTGAGAGTATCAACCTCTGCTTCAGCAGATTCTGATTTTTTAGACTTATTGCATTTAAATCCGAGAGTTAGAATGCTGAGGAGAATTATTAAGTTAAGAGTTAAGAGTTGTGAGTTGTGAGTTAAGAGTTTAGAGTTATTTTTAGTCATTTTTATTTAAGAATCTATGTTTAGCAGATTCATCGTAAGAAGCCTGTTCCCATCGAGCTCTTGCCCGATTGTGTAAGTTTAGTCGTTTTTCCTTCAATTTCTCCATTACTTTGCGAGGCTTAGTTGCTTCAATAAGTTCTTCTCTTTTCTTGTCTACAGTAGTTGTTTTCTTGTGTACATCATTTTTGGCAAGAGAGAGTTCGTTTCTGATTCTGAAAAGATAATTATCATACAAAACACGTAAATATAGAAAGTCAAAAACAGAGGAACTCATCTCTTCAATTTCTTCCTTCTGAAGATTTTTAAGGTCAGAAACTTTTAATTCAGCATCGAATAAAGCATATTTAGCTTTACCCAATTCTCTTTTCCTCTTTTCTTCAATTTTCATCCTATAATCAAGGACCTTATTTAGTCTGAACTCAAATTGTTTCATATTATTGGTTATCCGTTGTTAGTTTTTTTTGTTCATTAGTCGCAGGGATTGGTTGAGTGGTTTTTTTGTCAGCAAAGGACAGGATAGTAGAAATAGTATCGTTCCAAAGAGCTTTATCATCAATGTTCTGAGTGAGGAAATCATTGATAGAGTCAATATGGTTAATAGCATAATCGATTTTATTGTTAGAGCCTTTAACATAAGCACCGATGTTGATAAGGTCTTCTGAATCTTGATAAGTAGCAAGGATATTAATAATTTCTTTGGCACCTTTTAAATGCTCTGGAGAGACAACATCGAGCATAAGCCGAGAAATAGAGGACAGAACATCAATAGCCGGGTAATGGTTTTTATCAGCGAGTTTACGAGAAAGGACGATATGTCCGTCAAGGATAGCCCTGACAGAATCAGCAATGGGCTCATCCATATCA
This sequence comes from Caldifarciminota bacterium, assembly GCA_023129235.1. Classification (GTDB taxonomy): domain Bacteria; phylum Hydrothermota; class UBA3073; order JACQXS01; family JACQXS01; genus JAGMCN01. The sequence continues at coordinate 4,087 of JAGMCN010000028.1, forward strand.
CCTTGCTCAACGAGGACAGTATAGAATCCAGTAATGGAGCCAGCTTCAGAAGTGCCAGTTCGTTCAAGTAGTCGTGGCAGGAATGCAAACACAGAAGGAGTATATCCCTTAGTAGTAGGAGGCTCACCGATGGTAAGGCCGAGTTCACGTTGAGCAACAGCAATACGAGTAATAGAATCCATAAGTAGCATTACATGTAATCCTTTATCACGGAAGTATTCAGCAATAGTAGTGGCGAAGAGAGAAGCTTTAACCCTAACAAGAGCAGGTTGGTCAGAAGTAGCAATAACAATAACAGATTTACCAATTCCTTCTTTTAAATCTTTTTCCAGAAAGTCACGAACTTCTCTACCTCTTTCACCGATAAGACCTATAACATTAACATCAGCAGAACAATATCTTGCAATCATTCCCAGTAAAATACTTTTGCCTATTCCAGAGCCGGAGAATATTCCTATTCGTTGACCCTCTCCACAGCTAAGGCAACCATCTATAGCTCTAATGCCTGTAACAATAGGTTTTTTGATACGTGTACGCCTCAAAGGATGAGGAGGAGAAGAAAAAACGGGTCTGTATTCCTTGGTGAGAAGAGAGCCTTTATCATCAATAGGATTACCGAGACCGTCAAGAACTCTGCCTAACAGTTCATCACCGACCGGCACAGATAATGGTCTATTATTTGAAACGACTCTGGCACCGGGAAGGATGCCATGCATAAAGCCGAGAGGCATAAGTAAAGTGTAATCGTCCTTAAAGCCGACAACCTCAGCTTTGATAGAAGATTGATTATCAGGATTTATGACATCGCAGACTTCGCCGACAGCGGCTTTTGGCCCCAGGGATTTAATGACAAGCCCGGCAACTTCAGTAACTTTACCATTGTAAGACAAAGTATCCATCTGGTCAATAGCATCTATATAGCTATCAGCCCACCCTAAGAGTTTAGAGTTAGGAGTTGAGAGTTTAGAGTTATTTTCAGTCATTAGGTTCTGTGGTTAAGTCTAATATTTCATCAATTTTTTTCAACTTGGATTGGATGGAGGCATCAATCTCATGAGAAGATGTATCAATTAAACAGCCGCCTTTTTCAATTTTTTTATCAGCAACTATCTCGAAATTTGATGACTGGTTTAAAAGAGTATTCCACTCCTCACGATTACCTTTCACTAAATCGATGTCCCCGGGGCTTACTTTAAGCATAATTACTTTATCAGAAATGCCGCTCAAAGCTTCTTTCACAACTTTAAGAATAATATCAGAATCAGTATCTATTTCTTTGTATATTATCTTTTTGGCAATCATAGATGCGAGCTTGAGTATCACCACTTGTGCAGAACTCAAGATACTCTGTTTCTCCTCAAGTACATCCTGGATAACAGAAATCAATCTTTCCCTGATTTTGGAGGATTCTTCCTTGCCAATGCGAAGTCCATCATCGAATCCTCGTTGGTAAATCTCTGCACTTTTATCTTTTTCCTGTGCCCGGGATTCATCTAAGTTGGCAACGATGCCGTGTTGAACTCCCTCAATCGGCAAACTGGTTTTAACAACTAATTCCATAATAATTTAGTTGACAGCTAACGGTTGATAGTTGACAGAAGTCATTAGTCATTCTGTAATTTAAATTTATACATACTCGGCGGTTGATTTCACTATAGAGATATCGCCTTTTTCTTCTAAGCTTCTAACTAACTCAACGATTTGACGTTGAGCTTCCTCAACATCAGCTAATCTTATAGGTCCTGTAGTCTCAATTTCTTCCATAAACTCTTCTTTGGCTCGGTCAGACATATTAGAGAGGATTTTATTTTTAATTTTTTCAGGAGAGGCTTTAAAAGCTTTGACGAGAGTAGCTCTATCTATTTCACGAACGATTCTCTGAACATATCTATCTTCTAAATTGCCGATGTCATCGAAAGTAAAAATAAGTTCTTTCATTCTTGCTGCAGCATCTGGGTCCATCTTGTTAATGGATTCGAGTATATCTTTTGCATCTTCTCCGCCGATATAAGAGATAATCGTAGAAGCGATACCTACGCCGCTTGATTTACGTATTTCATCTCTTGAAGTTGCCAGTTTCAGTTTGGGTTTTAGTATTTTAGCAATACTGTCCAACATTTCCTTTGGCAATTCATCTATTTTGGTCATTTTCTCTATGATTTCGTTTCTTATATCTGGAGAGAATTCTCTGATAATCTTAGATGCTTTCATCGGTGGTAGTGAGCGAAGGATTAAGGCGACGGTTTGCGGTTGGTCATCTTTTACGATATCCAGTATCGCGGATGGTTCTGCTTCTTTGAGGATTTGGATAGCTTCCTTGTCTTCTATTACACTTTTCCCCATCGCAGAATCTGCTAATTCAGGGTTAACCTTAGATAGTAGGCCTACTGCTCTATCTTTACTCCCGATTACAGACCCTGAGGAGGTCAAGAATTTATGGAATTCCTTGATGACTCCTAAAGTCTCGTTAGGTGAGATATAATCGATTTTGGAGATTTCTCGGGTTATATCTGTTACTTCCTCCGGGTCAAGGTGTTTAAGGACTTCAGCGGCGACATCGTCTCCGAGAGACATCAAGATTACTGCGGCTTTTTGAGTACCAGTCATATCAAGAGCTAATTAATCACCGGTGGAGCTAATAATTCTTCTGATAACACTCGCAGCTTCGTCCGGTTTTTCAACAGCAGCCTTAGAGACTTCACTTTTTAATTGTTCAGCTTCCTTGCTACTCTCAGAAGTCGGAGTAGGCATTTTAGCGGCAATAAGATTAGGTAATTCCCGCAACAACACACGAATAATCATAAAAACAACACCTATTATAAGGAAAGTAATTACCAAGCGAATAACAGTATTAATTGGGATAGTTGGGAATTTACGTTTAGGTTCAAATTTAATGGGAGGTGCTCCGAAAGGAACATTAGAGACTTTAATTTTGTCGCCTCTGATTTCGTCATAACCGACGGTATTTTTGACAATGTCAGTAAATTTAGAGATTTCGGTAGAAGAGAGAGCAGAGTATTCGTAGGAGAGGCCGTCGTCAGCAAGGATGTATCTGCCATTAATAAGAGCGGAGACAGAGAGTTTTTTGATGTTGCCGATTTTGTTAACGACATGCTCAATGGTTTTTGAGATTTCATAATTGGTAATAGAAGCATTGGAAGATTGGGAGGAATTGGATTCTTTGGACCTAATGACTTGGCCATCTGGGTCGTAAGATTCAATGGTTTTAACAACGTTGGTGAAGTCAAGTTCAACATCAGTTTTAACGATAGCATGGCCTGGGCCGAGTGCTTTTTCGAGAATGGACTGAGCCTTATAGCTGAGGTATTTTTCAGTCTCACACTTTAACTCAAGTTGGCGGTTAGAGAAATTAACAACAGATTGGAAATCGTCAGAGTCTTTGACGGCATCAGAACCATGCAAGACATTACCGGAATAATCAAGTATAGTAACATTGCGAGAGAGTAATCCTTCAACCGAAGAGGCAATCAGGTAAGCAATGCCCTTAACCTGATTTTCAGAGATAACATCATTAAGGTTCAAAACGACGGAAGCAGTGGGGTTTTTCTGGTCTTCAGCAAATAGACGTTGTTCGGGGGTAACGATATGGACACGGGCATCACGGACTTCATCTAAGGAGCGGATGGTGCGGACGAGTTCACCCTCGATAGCACGTTTATAATTAACTTTTTCAGCGAAGGCAGTAACGCCGATACCACCTTTATCAAAGATTTCATAACCAACGATACCGCCTTTAGGGATTCCTTTTCCTGCTAAAGTGAGTCGAGCCTCATAAACCTCATCGACGGAGACTAATATTCTGGTACCTCCAGCAGCAAGTTTATACGGGATTTTAAGGTCTTTAAGATTTTTCACGGCTTCAGCAGCATCCTTTTCTGAGAGTTCCGAATACAAGATAACAAAATCCTCCTTATTGCCGCCCGACTTCAGCATACTTGAAGAAATAGCAATAATTAGCAATAAGCCGATTCCACCGACGATAAGTAGTTTTTGAATTTTGGTCAAACTTTTCCAGAGTTTATCTATTTTAAACTTATCCATATTATTAGTTGAGAGCTGGGGAGTTTAAGAGTTCAAGAGTTGAAAGTTGAGAGTTAAGAGTTGAAAGTTGATTCATTTAGACAGTCATCCGCATAACTTCACGATAAGCATCAAGGAGCCGATTTCGGAGTTCAAGCATAAGTTGGAAACTAATATTTGCCTCTTGAGCAGCTACCATCACATCGTGAATATCAACATCCTTGCCGGATACGAATTTATTGATAGCCGAATCTGCTTCCTTTTGTAATCCGTTAACTTCTTTTAAAAAACCCTGAACCATAGACTTAAAGTCTTCGGTTCCTTTGGGTTTAATCTGGTCAATACCTATTTTATTATGTTGAATACCTTGAATTTCATCCATAATTACCTCCCGATTTCAAGAGACTTAAAAGCAATAGATTTGGCGGCCTCAATAACAGAAATATTGGCTTCATAAGCTCTTCTGGCAATAGCCATATCCACAAGCTCCTGCACCAAATCAACATTAGGCAATTTGACATAGCCATTTAAATCAGCATCCGGATGAGAAGGGTCATATATACGCTTAAATGGTGCGATAAAATCTTTCACTATTTCAGATTCCACGCCGCCTGGATTATGGGAGGAAGCAACAGCTCTCCCATTACAAATATGAGCAGAATGAGTACACCAAAGTTCTTTCCCCCCGATGTGGCTGGATTGTTCGGCTTTGCTTAATAAGGCAGTAAAAACGACATCTTGTCTTCTGTAAGGGACTCCTTCTGAGGTTCGTGTAGTCTTCACATTGGCAACATTTTCTGCAATTACATTTAACTTAGCCCGTTGAGCATATAGTCCACTTGCACTTACATCAATAGCAGGAAACCAACCCATAATTACCTCCTCTGAATAGCACTAAGAAGCATTTTATACTTAAGTGATAATAGCTGTGTATATGTATTCCAGCTAATAGAATTTTTAGCGAGTCTAACCATCTCGCGGTCAATATCTACAGTCCCTGAGCTTGAAATAAAAGGTTTCACCCTCTCAATTTGTGACCTTCCAGTCGGTAGATGAGCAGAATGAGTAAGAGTTGCAGGGAGTTTGGATTCAAGATTTAAAAGCTCCTCAAATACTACTTCTCCTGCAAGGTATTCAGGAGTGCTTAAATTAGCAATATTCTGAGCAATTACATTATGTCTTAGGGCACCAACCTCTAATCCTTTTTTTAGAGCCAGAAACCCGATATCTCCAAAAATATCTTTCATGAGAATCGTGAATTCATAGTATTCCGCATCCGTCCGTTGCAGACTCTGTGAGCTGATGGTTCGCAGAATCCGACGGAACGGAGAAAACCATAATTTGTAAGTTGATTCATTTGTGGTTTTATTATGTATGTAAATATAGCAAATTTTGTGTCAAAAAATTCGTTTCATTCTGAAAGAACAAACCTATAAGCATTTTAGAAAAATATAAGGACATTTTTTTCTTAAGCAAGATAGACATTTTTTCCTACTTATGGGTCAAAACTTCCTCCCGTTCAGTCCGATACTGACGAAGTTTCTCCCTTAAAGTTCTGGTAGATATGCCAAGAAGAGAAGCTGATTTGGTTCGATTTCCTCCTTCTTTTGCCAAAGTCTCAAGAATAAGCATTTTCTCAACTTCACTCAACTTGATACCAACTAAATCTTTTGCTTCATTGCTGTGTGGAAGGGTATTTGTTCCATTATTACTTTTTTTCTGTAAATCAAGGTGAGAAGCTGACAAGCAGGATGAAGAATTAAGAACCACCGCTCGCTCTATAGCATTTTCAAGTTCACGGACATTGCCGGGCCAATTACAAGATAGAAGGAGTTCCATGGCCTCACTTGATATATTCTCCATTTTCTTGTCATAATAAGTAGTGTATTTCCTTAAGAAATAAGCCGCAAGCAATGGAATATCTCCCTTGCGTTCCCTTAAACTTGGAATCCAAATCGGGACAACTGCTAACCTGTAGAAAAGGTCTCCCCTAAACAGCTTTTCCTCAACTGCTTGATGTAGGTCACAATTTGTCGTGGCTATAATTCGAACATCTACAGATATTTCTTCTGACCCACCTACTCTGAAAAATTTAAATTCCTGGAGAACACGGAGTAATTTAGCTTGAAGATGCATTCCCATCTCAGATATTTCATCCAATAATAATGTTCCTCCATTTGCAAGCTCAAACTTACCCTTTCTTTTTTGTGTCGCCCCAGTAAATGCACCTTTCTCATGTCCAAATAATTCACTTTCCAACAATCCCTCAGGAAGAGCAGCGCAATTTATTGAAATAAAAGGCTTGTCCCTCCTTCTACTTTGCTGATGAATTGACCTTGCTACTAATTCTTTCCCCGTACCACTCTCTCCCTGAATCAAGACAGACACCTTACTGTCCGCTACTGCTTTTATTACCTCATATACTTCTCCCATTTGCTTATCTTTTCCTACAAGTAATCCGAAACCATGTAAAATACCGGCACGGTCAATCTTTTCCCAAAGAACCCGATAAGACTCATCCAGCTTCTCAATAGCTATGTTAAACTCAGAAAATACCTTTTTCAATCCATTAATTTCCTTGCTCATTATTTAATCACGGAAACACGGAATAACTGTCCATACGGATCCTGCGGAAAACACGGGATAGTCGGGATTCATGTTCGGGAATCGTGTTGGAGAAAAACACAACTCCACAGGATTCTGCGAACACGAACCACCAACACGAGCCACGCTTTTTGTATTTCTTTCTCTCTTCTGTGTTTCCATAATTCAGTGTTCCTGTGATATATTTGTTAATAGCAAAAAGCGTGTCAATATTCCTGAGTCTGCCAAGTCAATCGCAAAATAATACTATATCTCGCACCACAATTTTTTCAAATACAACATGTAGAGTAAATTCAAGAACCCTGCCACCAAAAGCTAAGCCACACCATCAAAATAAAATGTGGCGATTTGCCACACCCCTAACCCGAGAATTACCCTTGATGTCCAGTCCTTGCAGTGTTTTGCCCCAACGGGACATAATGCCACGGTGTAGCAAAATGCCTCATACAGTCATATTGCCACGGTAGTCTCTTTTTGTGTTTCGGGGGTGTGGCGATTTGCCACACTTCTGGGGCTTGGTTGTTCTTGTTGATCTTGAAATTGTGATGTTTTGCCCCGATGAGGCGTAATGCCACACCTATCAGGTTGGCCATGGATTATGCTTGGCTTAACTTGTTATTTTATACTTTTCGAGTTTTCTGTAAAGGGTTTTGCGGTCTATCATGAGGAGTTTAGCAGCTTCTGATTTATTGCCCCCTGTTTTTTGAAGGGTTTCTTGGATTAGAGTCTTTTGAGTCTCATGCCAGGGGAGAATATCAGTTGTGGGTCTTAATATGGGTCTTAATAATGAAGGGAGGTCATTTAATTTTATTAGATTTCCAGTACTCGCGACAAAAGCTTGTTCAATTATATTTTGAAGTTCTCTTACATTGCCTGGCCAGTCATAGGAGGATAAATATAAAGCATCTAATGTTTCATTTGTAATTTGTTTATGCTTTTTGCTTTGGTTATTCAAAACTTCCACAAAGTGTTTTGCTAATGCAGGAATATCTTCTCTATGCTCTCTTAAAGGTGGAACAGTTATAGGAATGACATAAAAACGATGGAAAAAATCTCTTCTTATCTTACCTTCTAATAGAGCACGTTCCAGATTACGATTTGTAGCAGTAAGAATTCTTACATCTATTTCATAATTTTTATTACTCCCAATGGGTCTTACTTTTCTTTCCTCAAGTGCCCGAAGCAACTTTACCTGTGCCGCGAGAGGAACATCACCTATCTCGTCAAGGAAGATAGTCCCTCCATTACCACTTCGGAAGAGACCAAGATTATCTTTAACTGCCCCGGAGAATGCTCCCTTTATATGTCCAAATAATTCACTCTCAAATAGAGTATTGGGAATTCCGCTACATTCTATAGGAATAAAAGGGCCATCACTACGAAGAGAAAGCTCGTGTATTGTTTTTGCCACAACCTCTTTTCCAACTCCACTCTCTCCCTGAATACATACACTTGAGTTAGTGGGAGCAACTGATAGAATCTTGGAATATAAAAGTTGCATTTTGGGTGATACTCCTATTAATGAACCAAGACCTACCCTTCTATCTTGTGACTTATCCATTGTTGCCTGTCTTTTATCTAATATCTTATTTATAGTATTAACTATTTCGTCTTCATTTATTGGCTTAATTAAATAATCCGAAACTCCGAGTTTAATGCCTGCAATAGCGGTTTCAAGTTTTGGATTTTCGGTAATTAGAATAATATTAACATTGGGGTTCATCCCACTTTTTATCTTATATAAAATCTCTACTCCATCAGCGTCTTTAATATCGGAGTCAAGGATGACCAGATTAAAGAAATAGCGTTTAAAAGATTCCACAGCTTCTTTGCCGGTCCCTGACTCGATTATCCCAAGTGAGAAAGGTTTTAAGATATTTTTTATGCTCTCCCGTACTTCACCGGATTCATCACAAATAAGGACCAAGCTCTGAAGTTTATCCATTTATAAAATATCTTAATAGTTAGTGAGAATGATATTCCTGCCTATCTATCAACTTCCTCAGTTTTGTGTATTTCCTCTTTTTGAATTTCTTCAATCTTTTGCTCGGCTCCGTACTCACAAACTATATGAATTTCACGACCACAAGTGCAAATAATATCTATAGATTCAACTATCCCGTCCTTTTTATGCACCATTATCTGTGGCTCATCAAACTGAGGTTTATCAGATAAGATATCGCGTTCCTCGCTAATCACAACTCTATCTTTTTTTATAATATTACTTTCCATTTCTATTTTAATTATTGAAATTATACACTTTGTCAACAAAAAAAGGAAAACTTTTCCTACGAGAGGCAAAAATCTCCCTGTTAATTCTATGCTATTATATGACTCTCTAACACCTCTGTTGACCACTCAATTATATAATTACACAATTTCAAAACAATATTGACATGAAATTTGCTATACCAAAATTAAAATGATTAATAAACCCAAATAATGCATTAACCGCAGATGCACACAGATAGACACAGATTATTTAATGATAAACACAGATATTTCTTAAATATTATTTCACTCAAAAAATCTGTGTTCATCAGCGTTTATCTGCGGTTTCAAGAATTAACGCATTATGAGATAAAGTTAAAGTTATTTGTGAAGTTTACCGATAATGAATTTGAGGAGGAAAGATATTATGGATAAGCCTGTGAAAAGCAAGAGGGATGATTTTGAAGAAGATAAGAAGGTAGAAAAGAAGGAGGAGATGGTCCGCAGAGAGAAAATATTTGAGCTCATAGGGCCTTTTGTATAGAGAAATTCTCCTTTTGTGAACTTTGCCAATAACAAAAATGTTAGTAGTTAAATCGTAAGTATCAAGAAATACCGATGGCTAACAACTCACACCTAACAACTGATAAAATAAACCATATTCGTCAGTTAATTAAAGATGGCAAATTAGATGAAGCAATACTCAGGTTAGAAGCAATGCTGGAAACATATCATGAAGATATGGGGCAAGCAGAATTATATTCTCTTCTCTGCAAACTTTACACTCGGGCAGGAAGAAAATCTGATATTCCGCAAGACTGGATTAAAAAGGCAAAAGAAGTTAGCCCGAAACTTGAAACACAGCCTCAGAGCATCGAAGTAACATTAGCAAAACAAACCCGGCGTATTACAGAAGTTCGTATAAAAAAATCAGGCGAGGTGATAAAGATAAATACTACTCATTCAGGAAATCCGAAAGCAACGATTCTTATCCCGGCTCAACTTAATAGACTTTTCCACACTATTAACCTTATTCCTCCCAACTTTAGGATTTTGGATGTCGGGTGTGGTGATGGATGGCTGCCACGTCTTTTGTATCACCTAAAACCAGAGCAGGAAATAGTAGGGGTTGATATAGAAGAAGATTTAATAAAATTTGCGAGAAAGCGTCACCCAAAGGATATTAAATTTTGCTTGCCTAATGAATTAAAAGGCAAGTTTAATATGATCCTTATGTGTGAGGTTCTTGAACATATAGAAAATCCGGAAGACCTTATTTCAACTTATATTCCTTATTTAGAGAAGAATGCAATTTTTATTATATCAGTCCCATCACCAAAATTTGGCTATTGCCCTGGGCATATCCACCAATATCTTACCAAGCAAGATTGGGAAAGCATGCTCTCCAAGTTTACTCAAAATATAGAATGGTGTGATAACCCAAATCTACCTACGTGGTATTTCCTTAGATTTAATTTAGGGATAGAAGGCACTATCAAAAGATTTAAAAATCGTACTGAATCAGTAGCAACGATTCCTGACATTTTTGAAAATTCTACAATGTTATATATAGGAGCAAATAAGCTAAGAACTCAATTGACTGACCTTTTTGAGAATCGCTGTTCTAATATGACCATAGATGTCCTGGAAATTTGGCATGAAAATGTTAAATATTTGAGAGGACTTAAAAAATTTAATGGAGTTATGCAAGGAGATGTTAGAGAAATAGATAAGTTATTTAAACCTAATTCCTACGATATAGTAATGTGGTGGCATGGACCGGAGCATATTGAAATTCAAGAATTAGCTAAGACTTTAGATAAACTCAAACGAGTAGCAAAAAAACTTGTTATATTAGGTTGTCCTTGGGGAATTTATGTACAGGGTGAAGAATATGGGAATCCTTACGAGAAACACATAAGCCATCTGACCCTTGATTTTTTCAAAAACCATGGCTTCTTGACAGGTGTTGTAGGAACAAGGGATATACCCGGATCTAATATAACTGCCTGGTGGAAGAAGGACGAAAAGCGTTCAAAATAATCTATGGAAAGTTTGTACAATTCAAGAAATTCGTGGTTGACAATAGATAAAGTATCGCAATTAGTTGGAGTGCCAAAGTATACTTTGAGATACTGGGAGCAGCAGTTTAGTGATTTCCTGAGTCCTGGACGAACTAATGGAGGACATCGCAGATTCACGGGGGAAGATATGAAACGAATTAAACAAATAAAGGAACTTTTGAAAGACAAGGGCTATAGTATAAGGGGAGCAAAAAAGAGACTGAAGACCGAAGACCAAACGCTGAAGACTGAAGATATTGATTATCTTGCTCAAAAGATAGCTCTTGTCTTAAAAAATGAATTTTTGGGATAAAAAGCTCTGCGTTCGGAGTTTATCCCGTACACATACTTGTGTGCGAGACGTCCTCTGTGGGCGGTGAATTGATTTAAACCGCAGAGGCGTGGAGTTTGCAAAGAATGGGGGAAATATGAAATCTAAAGTTGACTTGCCAGAGGATAAGAAATTTGAGAAAGTCCGAAAAACGCTTGAACTTGGTATCAAGTTTCTGGATAAGGGTGAACTTGACAAGGCAGAAAAGGAATTCAAAGATGCAAGCAAAAAGTTCCCAAATCTCACAACTCCATGGATAGGACTTGGCAATGTTTATGCGGCAAAAAACAATCCGGAAGAAGCTCTCAAGAATTATGAGCACGCCCTTAAAATTTCAGGTGGGCAACTTTCGTCGCCTCCTTTTGTGGGCTCCGGAGCATCAGGCTGGACGGAATCTTCTGAGCTCTATAATAACCTGGGTACTCTATATTTTGTTCAAGGAGATAAAGTCAAAGCCGAGACTTATCTTAAGCTTGCCGTTAAAATGGACAAGGATAATCTTTCTGCGAAAAAGAATCTTGCTGATTGTTACTTCGCAACTGGGAAGTATCAGCAAGCAATCTCTCTATATGAACAAGTTCTTCGCAAAGAACCTGATGCAAATACACTTATTTCTCTTGCTAATTGTTATTTTAAGCTTGGTGTGTATGAGTCAGCAAGATTGGGCTACGAAAAAGTGCTTGAACTTGAACCAGATAACAAAATCGCTAAAGAAAACCTTAATGTAGTGAGAAAGAAAATAGAAACGAAATGATTACTTTCACCGCAGAGACGCAGAGTTCGCAAAGAGAGAAATAAATTATTAAAAACTCTGCGTTCTTTGCGCCTTTGCGGTAATCACAACAAAGGAGGATAGAATGGCTAACAATAAACGAGAATTGGCAAAAAAACATTATAATAAAGGATTAGACCTTGTATGGCAGAAGCAAGACAAAGAAGCAATTAAGAAATTTAAGCAAGCTATAAAATTATTCCCAGAACTCCCGGGTGTGCATTATGATTTGGGACTCTGCTATGAAGATAAGGGCAAAATCATTGAAGCTTTTAAAGAGTATGAAGAAGAACTTCGTATAAATCCAGATAATTTAGATGCTCATAATAATCTCGGTAGGATGTATGCCTTGCAAGGAAATAAGGAAGAAGCAATCCGACAATTTAAACTTGTTCTTAAGCTTGACGCGAACTACGAGGGAGCTAAAAAGAATCTGGAACTTGCCGGGAAAGAGCGTGACTATGAAGACTCTTTTAAAATTCAAGAGGATACAAATCAAGTCACGAGTCACCCTGCAGATACGGGATTTCCGCTTCGCTCCAACAAGTCACAAGTCACAAAGCCTGAGACCCGCAACCTACAACTTGCAACCATCTCTCTCTGTATGATAGTGAAGAACGAAGAAGAATGCTTACCCAGGTGTCTGGATAGCGTCAAAGATTTAGTGGATGAGATAATAATTGTAGATACTGGCTCTACCGATAAAACAGTAGAAATTGCCAAATCGTATGGTGCAAAAGTTTATTACTCCAAGTGGTGCAATGACTTTTCTGCTGCTCGCAACGAGACACTGAAATATCCAACCAAGGACTGGATATTTAGTATAGATGCTGATGAATATATAGATGAGGAGAATAAAGAAAAGCTCATAAAGTTGCTCCAAAATCCAACTCATCAAGCATACTTCATTAATATAAAAAGCATACTATCAGAAGATGCAACTTACTACTCAGTTAATGCACTTGAGAGACTTTACAAAAATCTTCCGGGCATCTGTTATACGGGTAAAATCCATAACCAGATAGCTCCCTCACTCAAGAAGCTTGGAATAAGAACTAAGCGAACGGATATATTTATTTATCACACAGGATATATACTCTCATTAGAAGGTGCTAAGAAAAAGTATAAGCGAGGCATAAAGAGGTTAAGAGAATGGATTAAACTATCTCCTGATAATCCTATGGCTAATTTCTACATTGCTACACTCTATCTGAGCATACGGAAATATAATCTAGCAATTAAGCATTATTATAAGGTTATCAATTTTGTTAACGTGCCCTCCTATATCCGTTCAATTTCTTACCTCCGATTAATTTCTGCTCTCATTGATAATGGCTTATTTGACGAAGCACTCAAAATATGCGAACGAGCAATTAAGCTATATCCAGGGGAATATATTTTCCGTACGTTCAGTGGAATTGCTTATACAAAAAAGCAAGACTATGCTGATGCAATTAAGGAATTTGAGATTGTACTTGCAAATGTGTTTAACTTTTCACGTAAACAGTTACTTTATATAGAGATTCATCCTTCAGTTCTACATATTTTATTAGGTGAGGTTTATGAAAAGAAGGGTGATTTGGAAAAAGCGACGTATTATTATCAACAAGCAATAGAAAAGAAACCGGATTATTCAGCTCCTTACCTTAGATTGGCTAATCTTTATTTTAAGCAATTCAACTATGACCTGGCAATTGATGAATACAAAAAAGCAATTGACCTTAAAACTCAAAACCCAGGTGTTTACCTAAATTTAGGCGTTGCTTATTTGGGGAAGAATGAACTAAATTCAGCAATTAGCACATTCAAAAAAACAATTGATTTGGACCCAAATTTTGTAAGTGCCTATACAAATCTTAGTGCTGTATATCGCAAACTCGGACAATGGGGAAAAGCAATCAAAGAACTTGAAACTGCCTTAAAGCTTAGACCACGAGATATTCCAACATTAGAAGAAAATTACTCAACTTCCCAAGAGGGGTCGGACTCCGAAAAAGTATTCTTTGATTTGGGAAACCTCTTGATAAAGAATAATGAATTCAAGGAGGCGGAAAAGAGCTTTCAGAACTCAATATCGTTAAATCCAGACTCTACAGAGGCGTATAATAACCTCGGACTTACTTATTTATTTCAGAAATCTTATGCCGAGGCACTCCAATATCTTCAAAAGGCAGTAGAATTAGATTCTTCCAGCATCAATGCCTTAAAGAACCTTGCCATCTGTAACAAAAAGCTTGGCAATGAAGACATGGCAATAGCATTGCTTGCTCGTGCAAAACAAATAGAGGTATCAAGGTGTCAAGAGGTCAAGGTTTCAAGGAAGCAAGGAGCCAAGGCACAACCCTCGAAACCTGATTTAAGAAGGTTGAAATGTTAAGGAACTATAAAGACTTAAAAGTATGGCAAAAAGCTTATAACTTATGCTTAAAAGCATATAAAATCACTACTAAATTCCCTTCGGAAGAGAGATACGGACTGACTTCACAGATAAGAAGAGCATCGATTTCTATACCATCGAATATAGCCGAAGGTTATTCTCGAAAACACTTGCAAGAGTATATTCATTTTCTCTGGATAGCGTATGGCTCTGGAGCAGAATTAGAAACACAACTTATGCTATCAAAAGATATTGGATATTTAAACGAAGAAGATTTTAACGACCTAATATTAGATTATAGAGAAGTTGAGAGAATGTTGTCCGCATTAGCAAAATCATTGGAAGCAAAGAAACTCAAATCCTCGAAATCTTGAACCCTCGAAACCTAGTAACCTTGAATCCTTATTCCTGAAATTTTTTCCTAAAGTTTCCCAAAAACCTGCCGATAATAAAAATTGAAAGGAGGTGAAAACAAAATAAATGGCATCATTTGGAGATTTATCAAGGATCCGAACTAACATTGGAGCCTTTAGCGCCCTGAATACGATGAATGTGATAAACAAGGCGTTGGCAAAAGCTCAACTTCAGTTAGCAACAGGCAAGCGGATTAACTCGGCTGGCGATGACCCAGCTGGCTACTCTATTGCTAAGGAGATGGAAGGAAAAGCCCTGCGATATGGTCAGGCTTTGAACAACATTGGTGATGGCGGTAACCTTTTGACTACTGCCGAGAGCGGAATAACCTGTATTAAGGATATTCTTATCCAGATGTCTGTGAAGACGATTCAAGCAGCGTCAGACACTCTTGCATCAGAAGATAGAGATAAAATCAAGGTAGAGTTGGAACAACTGACAGCAGAAATCAACGACATCGTAGCTCAAACACAGTGGAGAGATACCAAGTTGCTTACTGCCTATAGTGTTACATTGTGGGTTGGTCCGGAAGAGATTGCAGCCGACAACTCGATGGGACTGACGATAAGCGCTCAGTCACTTACTGCAACGGCAATTGATGTAGATGTAGAGACTGTAGGGGCAGCCACCGTGACATTTGCTCCCGGGGCTACTTCCAGTGAGATAACTGGTCTTAATGTAGAGAGTGTTTGGTCAGCATATACGGAATTAGCCAGTGACAACTACCGAATTAGAGTTACGAGACAAGCTACCACTGTAACCGTCAAAATGTGGGACTCAAACAACAATACTGTTGACATTGATGCAGATAATACCTCAGTTACTACTGGTCTATCTACTCTAATGGAAATCACAGGTCTTACTGCCACCGAACCCGTTGGTGTAGATCTCGGAAGGGGATTTGGATTCACTGTTCCAGCTACTTTTGTAGCAGGAGATTCGCCTCATGATATGAATACTGTCTATACTCGAGCCGGTCATTCAGTTTCCGATGCTTCAAACGCAGCTGCTTATCTTGTCAAAGTTAAGGCAGCGCTGGTTCTTGTAGATACCGAGCTTGCTCGTGTTGGTTCTTACGAGGAGAGACTTAGCATAAAAGAGGATTGCGTAGCATCTCGCGAGACCGATGTTTGGGCAGCTTACTCAAGGATTATGGACGCTGATATGGCAAAGACGCAACTTGATGTGACGAAATACACAATCCTTCAGCAGTCAGCAGTAGCTGGACTTGCTCAGGCTAATGTGGCTCCATCGTTCATACTCGGATTACTTGGCGGATAATGATATGGAAACGAGAGATTTAAGAGATAGGGGATGGCTTTTGATACTGTCCCCTGTCTCTTCTCTGAAAACTTTGCGACTTAACCTTAGTCGCGATTGTGCGGTTTATGTAATATTCAAGACGATTAAATAAGGAGGTAATAATGGGACCTGGGACACTGGATGTAGCGAAAAAGGCTTTTCTAAAAGAAGAGGTTATGGGATTGTCAAAAGAGGAACTTGTTATCAAATGTTATGATGTTGGAATAGCTGGTTGCCTTTCTAAAGATAGAGACAAAGTATCAAGGGTACTTGCCGAACTCATAGATTCACTTAATTTTGATTATGGCGAGATTCCTGTAAGATTGTTCAGATTATACCAATATGCTATGGGACAGGCAAAAGTTGGAAACTTTGGTGAAACCCTTAATATATTGCAGGAACTCAGGGAAAGTTGGATTAAAACATTTAAGCTTGAGGAAAAATATAAATATCAAGAATATGAGGAGGAACAACAAGATACAGCAAGTATAGTAACTTAAGAACACGGTGTCTCTTATCACCGATGTCTTGAGAGGAGAGAACAATGGCTATATCAATTACTGAAAGTATAAATACACTTGTAGCGGCTTATAAAACTCAGCTCCGCCAGCCGTTAAAGATTCTTCAAGCCAAAAAAGCAGTATATGAACAAGTCAATTCAGCGTTTTCAATATTAAGTGACTACTTTAGTATAGTGCAAGATTTATCCACTCCACTTAAAGGAACAGACACGGATTCAGTATATTATGCAAAGTCTGCAACTTCTTCGGATACCTCAGTAGTTACAGCTACCGCTGAAAATGAGGCATCTGCTGGGGTACATACTATCTCTATATCCCAGCTTGCTAAAAACTATACTCAAGTAGGAAAAAATTATATTGATGCAGACACAAGCACTGCTATTTTCACTGCTCTTGGTGCTAATACTTATAAGTTTGATATTATGATTGCCGGGACATCCACTGAGATTGAAGTAGTTATTACAGATGGAGATACAGACGATGAGATTCTTTCAAATATAGCATCAGCAATAAATTCATCAGATGCTAAGGTTAATGCCACAGTTACTCATCAAATAAGTTCAGACTCACGGCTTGTTTTGACAACTGAGACGACAGGAAATACAGATACTATCCTGATTAAAGATACATCAGGCACTCTTGCAGAAACTGTAGAAATCACTACTGCTGAATACGATAAAAAGAATACTACAGAATTTCAAGATACTGGCACTGAAATATCAACTGCAATAGGAGCCGGCACCAGCATAATTTCTCTCTCTAAAAATGGGGTTACAAAAAATATTGAGATAACAACAAATGGCACTGACCAAAACGAGCAAGTACTTACAGATATAAGAGATGAAATAAACGATGCGTCCAGCTCCAAACTCATTGCTCAGGTAATAGGTGCCGCCGCTCAAAGAAAACTCCAGATAATGAGTGCAGACTCATCTCAGGATTCTACTCACTATGTGCCGGGCGATGAAGACATAACTCCCGGAAGCTATACTTTCACTATGTTCGTAAAAGATGATACCACTGGTAATGTCACCTCTGCAGACATCAATGTAACTGTGAATGCAGGTGATACAAATACTGTTGTGCTTAATAATATGAAAACTGCAATAAATGCCTCGGGGCTTGATGTTACTGCTACAGTGGATACAGATGATGGAAATGAATATCTCCATATAGTAACCGACAACGCAAACGATGTTCTTTCAACTGAGGATAAAACAGGTGACCTTGCTGAAACAACTTCAATCATTAACACTGACCTTTTTTCAGTTGAAGACATATCAGACCCTCACTCAGGAAAAACAGACACATTGGCAGAATACACAGGAATAAATACTACGGATGAAAAGGATAATTCCAGTGGAGGATATATTTACAAAGATACGGAAATCAATTCTGAATTTATACTTAATGGACTATCAATGGAGCGGACTTCAAATGCAGTCACTGATGCTATTACTGGAATGACTTTTAACTTACTTAAAGTTCAGACATCGCCTGATGTAACAATCCATGTGAGCAGTGATGCTGATACTGTGAAGGGAACGGTAGAGTCGTGGATTGACCAGTATAACAGTGTTTTGGAGTATTTGTATGCTACTACAAGAGTAGAAGAAGTAGGAGAGGAAAAATTTGAGGGCGGCCCGCTATCAGAAGAATATTTTTATAAAAACCTTATCTGGAAATTTCGTAGTCTTATGGCAAAGAAAGTTGAGGGAGTTACAAATTCTAATTATAGTCATTTATTTGAAATAGGAATAACAGCTGATTCCAAAGGAAAACTTTCAATTTCAGACTCCGCTAAATTTGAGGAAGCTCTCGCTGAAAATATTGCTAATGTTTCTGATTTATTTAATAGTACTACGGAACCTGAGGAAGGTAACACAAAAGGTAAGGCAGTAGAGTTATATGACTTTATTGAAAATTATGTAAAATTAGGTGGATATATTGATGCATCTGAAGATGCATATGATAACCGTGTAGAATATTTAGATACAAGAATAGCTCGGATGGAGACAAGTATTTTACGTAAACTCGCAGCTTACCGCAAAAGTCTTGGGAGAATGCAAGAAATGATGGCTATGTTGCAAGGTCAACATACGATGCTTATGATGTATTATGGTTCGTCGACTGGAACAAGCTTTTAACAAAGTAGATATAAATTCGTGTTTATAGTTTAACGGTATATTAAAAAAAGAGGAGAAACAATGAGAGTAGATTCCATTCCTAACTTTTTTGTGGTGATTCCGGGTATTCACAGTAACGGACGAGAAGTCGCTATCTATAGAATACAGGATGTTAGCACACGTCAGATAGTGAGACAGATACCCTCTGAACAAGAAATTCATCAGAAGGAAAGATTAAGAGAGTCAGTAATAAAGACTCTTGAGAAGTGGGCATAGAAAACACCCGGACCACATAAAGATAGATTTATTTTAATGGCAAGTGATATTCATTTGCAAATATATAAGCTTACGTGCACTATAAACAAGCTACTGGGTTCAAATAAGATTGAAGAGCTGGAAGAAGTCTTAAAAGAAAGAAATACCCTCATCAACTCTCTTAAAGAAGTATCTCCTCCGAAAGCAGAGATAAGCAAGAAAATCGTTGAACTTGAAAGTAAAAATAAATCCTTGCTTGAAAAGAAAATTCAGGAGCAAGAACAAGCAATTAACAACCTCCAACTTGCAAAAAAGACTCTTGTTAAATATAGAGTTTCTAATAAAGCAGGCAAGTTGATTAACATCAAACGATAACCCACCGTTTCTACATCTATAAACCTCTATTCAACTTCTACAGGACTTAACAGAACTTTGGCTGAACTGGAAGTGCAGAAAAATAAAGTTGACAGATTAGTTTTTGGGTGTAAATTATATAAAAAGGTTGAAAACTATAGAAGTGATAAAATGAATAAAAAAGCCGCTGAGTTTTGCAAATTACAATAACATTCTTCCCTTTTGAGAAATTCTGAAAAAATAACTTGTAAAAATGGGATTGAGGAGTATTTAGTATAAAAAGTAAGGAGAAAAAATGTGGATTGTGTTTATGTTGATGTTGTTGGGTCCATGGTATAAGATTGAACTTCAGGAAGAAGGTATATATAAAATTGATGCCTCACAGATTGGCATATCTGGGATTGACCCAACTACAATAAAATTATATAATGGCAGAAGTAAAATGGTTACCGATAATCTTGATGCTTTGATAGAAGTGCCGATTTATATTCTTCCAGACACTTCTGTTTTATTCTATGGCACATCACTTGCTGGATGGGGCAAGAATGGTGAAGCTTTTCTGAATCCATATACTTCTACTAATGTTTACTGGCTTACTTATGGAGGAGAACAAGGTAGGAGGGATAGCATTTCTGGTAGTTCAATTCAATATGCACCTGCCTATTTTCTTGATACCTTGCATATAGAAGAAGACAGTAGTTGCCCGGCACAGAGTGGACTTGGATGGATATGGGAGAAGCTTGAACGTCCTTCAGCAAGTAATAGCATTAAAAGAGACTATATATTTGATGCTAATGGAATTTATGAGGATTCCTGCAAGATGAAATTCGCAGTTTATGGGTGGTACACTAACCATATCGCAGAGCGGGATGAAGCGAAAAATATGTGGCACAATATAAGAGTATATTTAAATGGAACTGCCTTTTTTGATACAAGCTGGCAGGGTGGAAGCCCATCTCCCAAGATTTTTGAAGTAAGTGCTACCATGCTTCATAATGGGATAGATACTTTTACTATTGAGTTATATAAAGGAACTTCAACAGGAAGAGATATTATCTTCTTTGATTATTTTGAAGTTTCCTACAAGAAAAACTACGAAGCTTATGAAGGGAACTTAAAGTTTACTGGAGGTGATTCGCTTTCCAATGACCTAAAGTTTACACTACAAGGATTTCAGGAACTTCCTGTGATTTTTAATATTACGGACCCTATTGAACCAAAGCGAATCTATGGAGCCCAATTTGTGAGTGACACAGTCAAGTTTCAGGGACTCGGGGGAGTTTATTTTGCAAGCACCAACTTCAAAACTCCGGTTATAAAGGGAGAAAGTCCATATAATTTGCGTAGCACTTCACAAAGTCTGGATTGTATAATAATTACACATCCTGACTTTTTGAGTTCTGCGAATAACCTTAAAACACATAGAGAAGGACAAGGGTTACAAACTAAAGTGTTTTCTGTCTTTGACATCTATAATAACTTCAGCTGGGGACTTAAAAATTCACCCTATGCAATAAAGAATTTCCTTACTTATGCTTATGATAACTGGAGTCAACCTAAATACTGTCTTCTACTTGGTGCAGGAACTTATGATTATAGGAGTTCACTGGACAAAAATCGTGTTCCTCCGTATGAAGATGGATATAGGGTTGGAGAATATGGGTATCCTCCACAACATCAGTATTGTTATGACTGGTGGCATGCTAATAAGAACTGTGCAATTGGAAGAATTACAGCAAAATCAATAAGTGAGGCAAGCAGTGCAATAGATAAAATTATCAATTATGAGAAAAACCCGGGAGTATGGCAAAACCGCATTCTACTTATTGCAGATGATGAAAACCCGGATGGTAATGCTTTTGTAAATTATACGGAAAAAATTGCCAATTATATTCCAGATTGCTTTGATATATTTAAGATTTATTTAATGAACTATCCTCTTGATGGATGGATAAAGCCAACAGCGAGAAATGATTTAATAAGACACTGGAGTAAAGGAGCATTCCTGACTTTCTTTGGAGGACATGGAAATTCAGAGCAACTTTGCCACGAGAATATCTTTATGAAAGATGATATTAATTCTCTCAATAATGGATTAAAGCTACCTTTTTCTCATTTTTGGTCGTGTGGAGTAGGTCGTTTTGAACACCAATACGATGATGGGATAGCCGACATTCTGCAAAAGATAGATAATAAGGGCTCTATCGGAACTATTGCATCCACACGTTTGACAGGTGGATCAAGTGGAATAGAGCAGGGAATTGTTAAATATTTCGCAGTAAATCCCTCAAATACGATAGGGAAAGCAACGACAGGAATCCAGTCGGAATATACATTCCCCAAAAATCTCATTATATTTACAGACCCTGCAACAAGACTCCCTAACCGCTCAATTGTTGTTACAGTTGACTCTTTCCCTGATACACTTAAAGGTGGAGAAATTCTTGAGGTATCAGGACACGCACCTAATGCAAGTCTTGCCCATATCACAGTGAGAAGTTCAGAATATATCTATCATTATGCTCCTATAAATTGTGACTATAAAATGCGAGGCAGGATGATTAATAACCAATTATGTGAAGATATTCTTTTTGAAGGCATTACGCCGGTGGTAAGTGGAAAGTTTAAGCAAGAGTTTTTCATTCCCGTGAATATAGATTCAGTTTTATGTGGTGAGAATGGTAAAATTTCAGTATTTGCATGGAATGATACATCATGTGGAAGTGCATCTATTGAAGTACCAGTTACGCAAGGAGAGGAAAATCCAGAGGATACAATTGGTCCAACAAT
>JAGMCN010000029.1 GCA_023129235.1 Caldifarciminota bacterium
TGTTTTTTTACAAGTTCTTGATAAGTACCGATAGGCGTGCTTCCGGTAGCCAATCCCAAAACAAGGTTAGGTCTCCGAAGAACAAATTTAACAATAAAATTTGCAGATGCTTTGCTCATTTCTTCGTAAGAGTCTTTGATTATAATCTCCATTATTACATCCTCCTTTCTAACACATTTTATTCATAATAGTACCTACTATCGAATTTGTCAAGTCCTTATTCTTTGTCTCACACACAATTCTCAAAATGGGCTCTGTATTTGACTTTCTCAAGTGAATCCATCCTTCTTTAAAATCTATTCTCATCCCATCCTCTTTATTTATCTCACCCTCTGGGAAAAGCTTAATCAAGAAATCAAAATCTGTAATCTGTAATCTGTAATCTGTAATTTTTATTTTCTCCTTAACCATATGATATTTCGGCAAATGATTCGCAAGCACGGAAATACGCTCACCACTACTTGTCATATAATCAAGTATTCTTCCCATTCCTACCAATGCATCTCTCGTATATTGAACCTGCGGGTCTATTATCCCACCATTTCCTTCTCCTCCAAAAACAGCTTGACTCCTGAGCATTTCCTTTACTACATTAATTTCCCCTACTTTTGTCCGAATCACTCTACCACTATTTTGTGCTACAACATCATCAAGCATTCTTGAGGTGCTTAAGTTCGTTACAATCACTAACTTGTGCCTTGTGCCTTGTGCCTTGTGCTCTTTCTTGAGAACCCGGCTTGCTACCAATGGCAGAGTATATTCTTCCCCAAGAGCTTCTCCCTTTTCAGTTACAATGCTAAGTCTGTCACCATCCGGGTCAGTTGCAAAACCAATATCCGCACCAACTTCTTTTACTCTTCTTGATAAATCAACCAAGTTCTCTGCTACTGGCTCAAGTTCACGCTCTGAACTCTCGCAAATCACCTGACATCCAAGTTCCTTCAGAAAATTCTCTCCCTCATCAATAAATGAATCAATAACTACTTTAAGATGTTGACTCCTTATACTCTCTACATCAATTACTCTCATAACCCCAGCTATATGTCTCTCTTGCCCATTATCATCTTTTGCAATCTTGTAATCTTGCAATCTGTAATCTGTAATCTGCAATCCATTGTAAATCTCATAAACTTTTTCCATTTCCTTTGCATCCAGAAATATTCCATCTGCGTTTGCAAACTTTATCCCATTCCACTCAGACGGATTGTGTGAAGCTGTAATCACCACTCCCCCCGATGCATCAAGCTCCTTGATATTAAACAAGAGTCCTGGAGTAGTTATTACTCCCATATCCACAACTTTCAACTTTTCACTTTTCACTTTTAACCCTTTTACAAACGCCTCTTTCAACATCTCTCCGCTTTTTCTTGCATCTCTTCCAACTATAACTTTCAATTTTTCACTTTTCACTTTTAACTTCATATAGTTCCCAAACGCCATACCTATTTTCATCACAACCTCTGAAGTAAGCGTCTCTCCAACTATTCCTCTTACTCCAGAAATCCCAAATATCAACTCTTTCATTTTTATAAATTATATCCAATCATCGCACCAATTGATACAATTACAGCTCCAGTTGTATACTTCGGGAAACTCGGAGAATCTGAAAATAATAATCTACTTCCAAAGGCAAAAGCTACCCCAAAATAGGCACCAGCCAATGCTTTCCAGAACGAGCCATTTTCACCCCTTATTTTGCCAAAAATAGTTGTACCCAATGCTGATCCAATCGGTAAAGCTATAAAACCTCCTGCTGCAAGATACATCAATTTGGCTTGTATTGTAAATATTCCAATAACTGATGTAGGTTCAATTCCCTCCGTTAGTGGCCAATATACCAACGGCAAACTTAGTCCCATCCCTCCAACTACTCCTCCAATTCCTTCTACTACATAATCCACTTTTGTTGTTTTTCTTGCTATTCTACTATTTGACGAGATACTTGAATTTAAATCTTCTTGTAGGGGCGAGGTCTCCTCATTCATCAAGTAATTTATTCCTAAACACAAAGGATTAACTCCCACAGCAGTGGGTAGTTTCAAGCTCTTGCTTGAAGCATTATATCCGCAATTCACGAATTGCTCTGTATTGAATTTAACCCCAACACCAGATACCAATACCAAAATAACCAATATTCCTTGCATTTCTACTGATTGCTAATCCCTAATCTCTAATCTCTATCTTAAAAAGCCGACGGTCAGAATTGAACTGACGACCTGCTGTTTACGAAACAGCTGCTCTACCACTGAGCTACGTCGGCGCGAAATACAGGCATTAGGCATTAGGCAATAGGCATCAGGCCAGGCAATGGGGATTGTTTGATTTTCTTTATCAGGGAAATGAGCATTTTGATGACTTCAACGGTCAATGCCTGAATCCTGAGTACCGAATCAATATTTATCGTGTCTCTAATTCTTTTTGAATCAATTAGCTTGCGTAACCAGTTATCTGTTTCAAGAGCAGACTTGAACGAAATTTTTAAATACCGTCCATATTCTTTGTTGCCGTAACTTCCATAACCTTCAGCTATATTGGCACTTATAGAGTTTGAAGCCCTTAACAGTTGAGGAGCTATTACATCTAATGATTTCATCTTAGGAAATGCTTCTACCAAGTCAATCACCATTAGTCCAATTTGATGTGCTTTCTGCCATACAATTAAATCCGTAACTCTTAATCTTTTTCAACTATTGTCTGTCTTTATGCCGAGGGGCAGAATTGAACTGCCGACACCCGGATTTTCAGTCCGGTGCTCTACCAACTGAGCTACCTCGGCATAATTCTTCGTATCTCTTTGACCTTGCCAGTCTTATCTTCAATATCTAAAATCACGCCAGCAAGTTTCCCCTTTCCTTTTGCGGGCTTAAAATCCATAGGGATTCCCTTTAAGAAATACTCAATATAATGTTCTTTCTTCATCCCTAAAACCGCATCCTGAACGCCTGTCATCCCCACATCCGTTATATATCCCGTCCCTTTGGATAAAATCCTCTCATCCGATGTCTGAACCTTTGTATGCGTTCCTAAAACTGCTGACACTTTCCCATCAACCCACCATCCAAAAGCTTGCTTCTCTGCTGTTGTTTGAGC
>JAGMCN010000003.1 GCA_023129235.1 Caldifarciminota bacterium
GGCAAAGTCCCGCACCCATCAACATATACAGAAGAAGACAAGAAGCTGCTCCATAAAATTGAACTCACACGCGACTCTGTTAGCTCATCCATTGAAAGCTTTGGATTCAAAAAATCCCTAAAAACTATAATGGCTCTGGTAAAAGAAGGCAACCGATATTTTGATTACAATAAGCCCTGGCTGAAGGACGAGCGAACTGATACCGTTATTTATGTCTGCACCACGCTTATTGCAAATCTTGGCATCCTTATCCAACCGTTCCTTCCATTTACATCTAAAACCATCAGGGATATGCTTGATGTAGATGGTATCCCGGAGAATTGGGACAGCATTGGCAAATTCAAGCTCCCGGAAGGTATGCCTATAAAGAAACCCAAGATACTATTCAAGAAAATAGAAAAGAGCCAGATAGAAGCCCAAAAACAAAAACTTGGGAAAGATAGCACGCAGATAAACGCAGATTAACAAGATTTTGATTATGAGTGAGAGTTTAGGGTAGATGAGAGCCCTCGCTCTCATCAAGCTCCACATCCTAAAATCTCGTTTGAAGACTTTGAAAAACTGGACTTCCGCGTGGCAGAGATACTTTCTGCCTCCAAAGTTGAGGGAGCCAAGAAACTCCTGAAACTTAAAATCTCTCTTGGCAATGAAACCCGCCAAGTCATAGCTGGCATCGCAGAAGCTTACTCGCAGGAAGAACTTGTTGGCAAAAAGATAGCGGTGCTTACCAATCTTGAACCCAAAAACATACACGGAGAGCGTTCAGAAGCTATGTTACTTGCCGCAGTTCATAACAATAAACCCATCCTCCTCATCCCAGACAAAGACACTCCTCCCGGTTCTCCTATCTCATAAAAGATAGCACGCAGATAAACGCAGATTAAAAGGATAGCCGCAGATTTGAAGAGCTCTCCTCGTAGGCACGATTTCACAACAAGAAAAAATTTCACCGCAGAGACACGAAGAACGCAGAGAAAATGCATAAGGAGAAAGGGAGAAGATAGAGAATTGGAGAAAAAGTATTTAGGATTCCCCTTTTCTTTCTATTCTCCGTTTCTCCTAAAATCTTTTCCCTTTGCGAACTCTGCGCCTTTGCGGTTGAAAAATACACAGCCCTACAACTCAGTTACTGACCTTAACCAATTCTTGGTTGACATCCACCAACTTTTGGTGGAGTCCCACGACTCTTTGGTTGATACTCACGAACTTTTGGTTGACATTCACCAATCTTTAGTTGATATCCGCTAACTTTTAGTTGACTTCCGCTAATCTTTGGTTGATACCTACTAACTTTTAGTGGAGTCCCACGACTTTTTGGTGGAGTTCCACCACTTTTCTGTTAAGTTCCACGACTTTTCTGTGGAGTCCCACAAGTTTTCTGTTACCATCAACAACTTTCTTGTGGATATCCACAACCTTTTGGTTGACATTAATGACAGGGTTACTTTTTTGGGGTGTCAGGAGAAATGTGGGGGATAAACCCCCACGCTACTCTCTGGATTGTTTGTAGGAACTCCCTGACGGGTCATTCTTTCGTAATCAAGTGCCGAGGTTCATCCTCGAAGATGTTGGAAGTGTGTCAGTTGAGACATATCTTCCTTTAGTAGTGAATTTCAAAAAGGAAGTTCCTCTTTTTCTTCTACTGCCCTTTTCTTATCTTCAATCATTCCATACTTTCTAAGTACAAGTCTTATAACATTGTAATATCCATAAAAAAGATATTCTATAAAATCTTTATCTTCTAAAGGAATTTGATCTGTTTCAAAATGTCTAATTGCATAATTGTTTGCTACTTCCCATAAATCTTTTAAATCTCCGCCAAAAGCAGTTTGCGTTTCTTCAAGTAAAGAAGCTTCTTTTGTTATTCGTTCAACACCTTTCTTAACATCAGAGTCTTTCAGAGTTTTCAATCTTTGATATGCATCCACAATTTTTTCTAATCCCCTTTTTTTATCCCCAGGATTTCTACTATAAAAATATTTCATTGCTTCGTTTATCAATTTAGATAGTTCATCATCCGGTATCTTAAATTCTAAATTTAGAATTTTCTCATCTAATATCTCACTCCTGGTGCATTCTATTTCTCCTTTCTTTAACTTATATGGATGTTTAAAATTTGTAAATAGCCGATTTATTCCTATAGTGTATAACAAACTACCTTTTCCTCTGTCAAACTCAGTTGGCATATCTCCACACTTAAGAGTTTGATGCCATTCAGTAGGAGAGGATACAAATCTAAAGAAGAATTGTATCAGGTCAAATATTTTATCATCTGAAGGTTGGCTGAATAATGGCCATTCTCCAACGCCTATTTCTTGAAGCATCTTTGATTTTATCTTATTAAAGCTTGTCGAACATTTTTTCCAATCGACGAAATTTTCAAAAAGAAAGTATTTAGCAGCAATTTCATTTATGTATGCTTCGAATCCTTGCCAGAATTCACTACTTAAATTGTCTTCCCAACTTTTGTTGCGTTTAGAGTAATAGGTCATAAGAAATCTCTATTTAATTGTTAATAACCAAAGACTATTTAGCCACAGTTTCGGAGTGGAGGACTGCGTAGGTTTTTCGTTCTTTGAATTCCTCTTGCTTGCCTTTGTTCCAATTGGTGACGGGTCTATAATACCCTACCACCCTTGAATAGACTTCTGTGGCGGCACCACATTTAGGACATTCAAAATGCTCGCCAGCTATGTATCCGTGTTCTTGGCAGATGCTAAAAGTCGGGGTGATAGTAAAATAAGGAATCCTGAAATTCTCTGCAAGCCGTCGCACCATTAAAGCACAAGCATCAGAGTCATTTATTTCCTCTCCGATGAACCCATGCAAGACTGTGCCACCGGTATAGCGGGTTTGCAAGGGCTCCTGAAGTTCGAATGCTTCAAAAATGTCCTCCGTATAGCCCACTGGGAGTTGAGTGGAATTTGTGTAATAAGGGACCTCTTTACCAGCAGAGATAATATCAGGGAATTTCTCATGGTCCATTCTTGCAAGCCGATAAGCGGTTCCCTCTGCAGGTGTGGCTTCAAGATTACAAATATGTCCAGTCTTTTCCTGAAACCCCCGCAATTTCTCAAGCATAAAATCAAGCACCTTAAGTGCGAATTTCTTGCCTTTCTCAGTCCCAATATCCTGAGACAAGAAATTAAGACAGGATTCGTTCATTCCAACAAGCCCAATCGTAGAAAAGTGATTATCCAGGGTCTTAAGATACCGTCTTGTATAAGGAAAGAGCCCTGACTTAATATTTTGTGTTACAAGCTTTCGCTTTGTCTCAAGTGAGGTATCTGCAAGTTCCATAAGTCGTGAGAGCCGAGAAAAGAACTCATCTTCGTTCTTGGAGAGGTATCCGATTCTTGGCATATTGATAGTAACTACTCCGATTGAGCCAGTATTTTCGGATGAGCCAAATAAACCGCCTGTAACATTCTTCCGTAGTTGCCTTAAATCAAGTTGGAGCCGACAACACATTGAGCGGACGTCTGCGGGATTGAGGTCTGAGTTCACAAAGTTTTGAAAATATGGGAGCCCATACTTGCTGGTCATCTGGAAAAGGAGCTTTGCATTCTCGGATTCATAATCAAAGTCTTCAGTCAAATTATAAGTAGGGATAGGAAATGTAAAGACGCGATGGTTTTTATCTCCCTCCATCATTACCTCTATAAATGCCTTATTTATCATATCCATTTCATATTTAAAATCTCCATACACACCGAAACTTGATTGATACTCACCGCCTACCGTAACTGGTTCATTTTTCAGGTCATCAGGGACTTCCCAATCGAATGTAAGATTTGAAAAAGGGGTCTGTCCTCCCCATCTTGATGCTACATTTAAAGAAAATATAAATCTTTGAATAGAGTGTTTTACTTCTTTGTAACTCAAATTATCTTTACGGATAAAGGGAGCAAGATAGGTATCAAAAGAATTAAAAGCCATAGCCCCAGCCCATTCGTTTTGAAGAGTCCCAAGGAAATTCACTAACTGCCTGAGCGCAGTTTCAAGATGTTGTGGTGGCCATGCTTCTACTTTTCCTGAAACTCCATTAAATCCTTCGAACAGGAGTTGCCTTAAATTCCATCCCGAACAATATCCAGCGAGTCCCATAGCCAAATCATGAATATGAAAGTCCCCACTTCTATGGGCTTCCGATACCTCTTTTGAGTAGATAGAATCAAGAGTATAATTAGCAATAACTGCACTCGCCGCATGCATCATTAAGCCGGAGAATGAGAAATCAGCATTCGCATTCTCGCGTGTGCGCCAATCTGTGAACTCAAGATACCCATTTATAGTCTTGCTGACATCTACAAAAACTTCTTTGGCTCTTCTTATTCGTGCATGCTCTTCTCTGTAGAGGATATAAGACTTTGCAACTTTGGGATAATCTTCATCAATCAGCACCTGCTCAACCAAATCCTGAATCTCCTCGACTCCAGGTATCCTACGACGAATGGTGCGTTCAAGAAGTCTCTTAACCTTAAGAGAAAGCTCTTCTGCAAGTTCAGGATTTTCTTTCCCAATTGCCTGAGTAGCTTTAAATATAGCTTCTGTTATGCGGCTCCTATCAAATGGAATTACACTTCTATCCCTTTTTCTTATCTTGTCCAACATATCTCCCCCTTATGCTAAAAGCATGAATTTTTACAAATTATTTTCGCCTTAATTCGTGGTTTCCGTATAGTCCGTGGCTTAATTTGTAAGTATTTTACACAAGATATTGTGCCTTTAAATCAGGATATTACAACATAGTGTGCCTTGTCAAGAAAAAAAGATTATGGCTTAAATTTTTCTGTCTTGACACTTCCTCTCTTTGTGGTTATTTTATAGAGTATGAAGAAATATATAGTAGTTCTATTTTTTATGACAGGATGTGTTTATTTTAACACTTTTTACAATGCAAAGGAATATTACGAAAAAGCAATAGAATCCGCACCTCCTAACCAGAGTTTCCTTGATAAATCTATCCAAAAATGTGAGAAAATAGTAAAATATCATCCGACCTCTAAGCATGTTCCAGATGCTATATTCCTTATGGGTAAATGTTTTCTTGAGAAAGAAGAGTATGAGCATGCTATGTGTAAGTTTGAGGAACTTATTACTTATTATCCGGAGCATCACCTTGCAGGTGAAAGCCAATTAGAACTTGGCAGAGTTTATCTCAGAAGAGGTGATTATTCTGATGCGAGATATGCTCTTTCGGAAGTCAAAGAAAACAAGGAACTTGCGGACAAATTGATAATGGACTCCTATTTTCTTGAAGGAGATTACGAGGGCTTTATATCTTTTGGCGAAGATTTTATTGACAGTTTCCCAAAATCCAAGTTAAAAGGAGAAGTGTTAACAAAGATAGGTAATTCTTATGATTCTCTGGGGAAATTTGAATCTGCTATGGAGTATTATAGGAAGGCATTGAAGCTTGTGACCAAAAGATTCAATCTCTCACTTTCTATTGCAAGAGACCTCATTGCACTTAATCAAGACGAAGATGCACTGCAAAAACTCATTTCTCTCAGAGAAACTGTTGGAGCCGAGAAAAAGGCAGAACTTGAACTCACAATAGCCAAGTGTTACAGGGCAAAAGGAGAAATCAAGAAGGCAATTGAGATTCTCTCAGAGTTCGAAAATTCCTCACCTGCATTATATGAGATGGGCGTGATATATGAGGAAGAGCTTTCAGATTTGGAGAAAGCAAAAGAATATTATGAATTAGCCAGAAAATCAGGAGGGTCATCAGAAGTTACAAATCGTGCGATTGTTAAAGCCTCAAGAATTGGGAAGCTAAAAGAGTATAGAGAAAAAACACAGGATTCAACACAGGTAGAGGGTCTTGCTGAGACTCAATTTTTGCTTGCGGAGTTATATTGGCTTGAATTCAACCAGGCGGATGAAGCTATAGAGGAATATGAAAAAGTAATTCAAAACTTCCCAAAAAGTGAATATGCGGCTAAGGCAGCTTACTCAATCGCTTGGCTTATTGAAAACAAAGAAGAAGATGAAGAGAAAGCTATTCCAGCTTATGAAAGAACAAGAAATAATTTCCCTAAAACTGAATACGCTAAATTCTCATATAAAGCACTACTAAGATTAATAGGCGATACCCTTACTCCGACAATATGGGACACGATGGAAATAATAGTAGACACAAGAAAAATAACGATAGATACAATGGAAGTAGTGGTAGATACAATAGAGACAATAGTAGATACAGTAACAGTGAAAGTGGATACAACAGAAGCAACGATAGACACAATGGAAATAGCAATAGATACGATAGAGGCAATAACAGATACAATGGAAGCGATAGTAGATACTGTAGAGGTAGAAGAAGCTCCCGTGAAAGAAGTATTGGCTGAATTTAAAGTCCAACTCGGAGCTTTTAAGATAGAAGAAAATGCTAATAGACTCTATGAATCATTAAAAGAGGAAGAAGTATGTGTTGAAAATATTCCTCCTTACTGGAAAGTTAGAATTGGGCAATATGATACTTACGAAAAAGCACTTGGTATAAGAGATAAGTGGAGAGACGAGGGATATGAGGATGCCTGGATAATCCCCAAAAATCATAATGAAGGTAATAAAGAATGAAAAAATAGCTCCGGGTGTATTTGTTCTCACGATACAAGATAAGGAAATAGCGACTACTGCGAAGCCCGGACAGTTTGTAAATATAAGAGTAGTTGACTCTTATTTTCCTTTATTACGCAGACCACTCAGCGTTTACTGTGTGGAGGGAGAAAGTTTTAAAATTCTTTACAAAGTTGTAGGAGAAGGAACAAGGATTCTTTCAAGTTATAAAGCAAATGAAGAACTTGACATAATTGGACCTCTTGGGAATTGCTTTAATGTAGGAGATTACAAAGATTTTCTCCTTATCGCGGGTGGAATCGGCGTGGCACCTATTCATTTTCTTGCAACTTCTCTCTCAAAGAGAGGTTCAATAACTACACTTATAGGAGCGAAAACAAGAAGCGAGATTTTATGCGAATCTGAATTCAAAGAACTTGGTCAGGTTGTAGTCTCCACAGAAGATGGTTCTTATGGAACACGAGGTGTGGTTACTGATTTGCTTGTTGAGGCAGAGCCCCGCATTGAACGGGATAAACCGAAATCCCGAGCTATCGGGAAGACCGTTGGGGAGCCAGAAATTATCTTTGCTTGCGGTCCAGTGGGAATGTTAAAAACAGTAAAATCTTATGCTCGGAGTCACTTTATTCCTTGTCAATTCTCGCTGGAACAACATATGGCATGTGGGATTGGAGTTTGTTTGGGATGTGCTGTGCCAGTGAAAAATGGCTATAAATATGTGTGCAAAGACGGACCTGTATTCTGGGCAGACGAGATAGAAATTTAAATTCGTGAATCGTTATTCGTTAACTGTTAATCGGATAACAAACGATTTAACGATTATACGAATCAACGGTTAACGATAAATTATGGCAGAGTTATCTATTAGAATTGGGGAGCTTGAGCTTAAGAATCCTGTTATTCTTGCATCAGGAACCTGTGGTCCTGAACTTGCAAAATTTACAGAACTTAAGAAAATTGGAGCAATCATCACAAAGTCAGTAACTCTTGACCCAATGCTCGGGAATCTTCCTCCTCGCACAGTTGAGGTTTGTGGAGGAATGCTTAACTCCATAGGACTTGAGAACCCGGGAGTCCATCAATTCATCAATCAAAAATTGCCAGAATGGTTAGCTCTCGGCATACCTGTAATCGCATCTGTCGCAGGCAAGACTAAAGATGAGTATGTAGAAGCAATAGAGAGATTTGAGTCCACAGAGGTTAGCGGATTTGAAATCAATGTAAGTTGCCCAAATGTTAAGGGAGTTGAATTTGGCAAAGACCCTGATGCTCTGTTAGAGCTTACTCGTGAGATTAAAAGGGTTACAAAAAAGCCTGTAATAATTAAGCTATCTCCAAATGTATCTGATATTCAGGCAGTGGCTCTTGCAGCAGAACAGGGAGGGGCAGATGCGATTTCACTTATAAACACAATTTATGGTCTCAAAATTGACCTCACAGACCGAACTTCTATATTAGGAAACATAACAGGAGGATTATCTGGTCCCTGTATAAAGCCGGTGGCACTTTATTATGTATATAAAGCATCAGAGGTGTGCAAAATCCCAATAATAGGGATAGGGGGCATAACTAATACTCCGGATGCATTAGAGTTTCTTGTAATCGGTGCGAGTGCAGTAGAAATAGGCACATGGAACTTCGTAAATCCAAATGTAGGAGTAGAGATAGCAGACGGAATAGAGAATTATTGCTCGCAGAACAGAATAAAAGATATTAAAGAACTCATTGGCTCAAGAAGATTTTAAGAAGTATAAATTGGAAACACGAACATCACACAAACAAAAATTTCTTTGTAAAGTTTAGGTTTAATTTAATCTTGCGAAAATCTGTGTAATCTGTGGATTAAGTTTTTGCTTGCAATTTAAGTAATATATGGTAAATTTTAATTAGGAGAGGATAATATGCGGTATGGTGTATTCAAAGAAAATCTGGCTTGGAATAGAATTGTGGAGGGTATTCTCCTATTAGGAGTTACAATTCTAAATAGCTGTGCTCCAGGTCCAGTTTCAAATTTTCAAACAGCAGAGTTGGCAAATGGTACATCTTTCACTATGGGAGCCGAGACCTTCAACTATCAGTTTAACGACTACGTGAAACTAAAAGGTTATGAAGAATTGCACGGCACTGATTCATTGAATTTCCTCGAATCCAGTGGATTGATATTCAGTTTTCGTCGTAGAGGAGCCTTTATTCATCGTAAAGGATCCTCTCAGGGTTTTGATGATGAGTGTGGTATTGTAACCTGTATTTTTTATCCACATGCTCGTCATGCTGACCGTGTTCCGTCTGGTCGTAGTACCGACCAATTTCCAGAAAAGTCTATTCTGGAAGATATAATGATGACAACTGGCTTGCAGTATAAATTGCACTATTCTACAGAAAGCAACTTTGATTTGGCACTACGGCTTACTGCACCGATTTGGGTCATACCTAATTCCATTACAATCATAAGCAGTAAAGAGTTTTTGGACAAGAGAATTACTCCTTTTCTTCAGACAGCAGTTTCTTTTAGGCCCTTCTTTTATGAATTGTTTAGTGAAAATATTAGAGACCAGACAACACCTACTCAAGTGTCAATCTCAATTGGGAATCAAATCAAGGGCTCTGAAAATCTTAGTTTTATTCTCCAAGGGAGTTATACATACTACGCTCCTTACGAATATTGTAAAGCACCGTCCTGGTATCCTGTATTCGGTTTAGCAATGAAGTTCACTATACCTGACCCAGTACGGAAATGAGTAATATATGGTAAATTTTAAACAGGGGGTTAAGATGGATACTGTGTCTAATAGAAAAGTAGAAGAAGTCATTAAACAGCACAAGAAAGAATTAGAAAAGAGATTTAAAATTAAGGAGATAGGTATTTTTGGTTCTTATGTGAGAGGAGAGCAAAAGAAAGCAAGTGATATAGACATTCTGGTTGAAATGGAACTTGAATGTCAAACTTTCAGAAATTATATGGGGCTTAAGTTTTTTCTTGAAAAAATCTTGGGCAACAAAGTTGATTTAGTATTAAAAGATACAATAAAGGAACAGCTGAAAGATAGGATTTTAGGGGAGGTTGTGAGTGTCTAAAAGAGAATGGAAGTTATTTATTGAAGACATTTATAAAAATGCTGGCAAGATATTAAAATATGCTCAAGATAAAACCTATAACGAGTTCACAAAAGATGAGATGCTAATCGATGCAATCACAAGAAATCTTGAAATAATTGGAGAAGCAGTTAAACATATACCAAAGGATGTAAGAGAAAAATATAACTTTATAGTCTGGGAAGAAATAGCAGGTTTGAGAGATATACTCATCCACGAATACTTTGGTATAAATTATCGTATTTTATGGGATATAGTTAAAAATGAAGTTCCTCAATTAAAGGAACAGATGGGAATAATTTTAAAAGAGAAGCAAAATGGAGGTATAAAATGATAAAGAGTTACAGGACAATTGCGGATATTGCAGGTCCCTTGATGCTTGTTGAGGGAGTTGAAGGCATAAAATATGAGGAGCTTGCAGAAATTGAGCTTCCGTCAGGAGAAGTAAGGCAGGGGCAAGTTCTTGAGGTTGACAGAGACCGTGCTTTGGTTCAAGTATTTGGTGGGACAAGCGGTATGGATATACCAACAAGTAAAGTGCGGTTTTTGGCAAGAGGGATTGAGTTTCCTCTTTCGCGAGATATACTTGGCAGAACCTTTGATGGACTTGGAACACCAATAGATGGGGCTCCGCCTATTATTCCTGATAAGCTTGCCGATATATCAGGTGCTCCATTAAATCCATATGCTCGGGATTATCCCAACGAGTTTATCCAGACAGGCATATCAGCAATAGATGGGTTAAATACATTGGTAAGGGGTCAGAAGTTGCCAATATTTTCAGGCTCAGGACTTCCTCACAATCAATTAGCGGCTCAAGTAGCCCGTCAGTCAAAAGTATTGGGTGCAGAAGAGGAATTTGCAGTGGTTTTTGGGGCAATGGGAATAACTTATGAAGAGGCAGAGTTCTTTAGAAGCGATTTCAGGAAGACAGGAGCAATAGAACGGGCAGTTTTATTTATAAATCTTGCGGATGACCCAGCTATAGAACGGATTGCGACTCCAAGAGTGGCATTCACAGCAGCAGAGTATCTTGCATTTACTATTGGGATGCATGTTCTTGTGATATTGACAGATATGACAAACTACTGCGAGGCATTGCGTGAGATTTCAGCTGCCAGAAAAGAGGTGCCGGGAAGAAGAGGATACCCCGGATATATGTACACAGACCTTGCGACAATTTATGAGCGAGCCGGGAAAGTTAGCGGTAAACCCGGGTCAATAACCTTGATTCCAATTTTGACAATGCCAGAAGATGATAAGACACACCCCATTCCTGACCTTACAGGTTATATTACAGAGGGACAAATTATATTATCAAGAGCAATGCATCGGAAGAAAGTATCTCCTCCAATTGATGTGCGTCCCTCACTTTCAAGACTTAAGGACAAAGGGATAGGCAAAGACAAGACTCGTGAAGACCATGCGGATGTGTTTAATCAGCTGTTTGCCTGTTATGCAAGGGGCAAAGAAGTAGAAGAGCTTGCAGTTATTTTAGGAGAGGGAGCACTTACTGAGACGGACAAGCTGTATCTAAAGTTTGCGGATGAATTCGAGAAACGATATGTATCGCAAGGGGGATATGAGGACCGTGCAGTTGAGCATACTCTTGATTTGGGATGGGAATTGCTGTCAATGTTCCCAAGAGCCGAACTTAAGCGGATAAGAGATGAGTATTACGACAAATATATGCCGAAGTTTAAGAAATGAATTAAGTGGAAATTTATAGAAACTAATTGTAGGCACAGCATTACCTTCTATAAAATCAGTGTTTAATAAACCCAAGTATCTAATTATTGGTGTAGTCTGCCTTGGTTTTTTCCTCAGGGTTTCGTTTCTTTTTAAAAACCCTAAATTTAATTATACAGACTTTGAAGGTCCACTTCCTTCAGAAATTTCTTATCTTAAAGGACATTCGCCTCACGATTCTCAGGAGTATAAATCTTTGGCGTTAAACCTGTTGAGACATTACAGATTTTCCTGGAATTCAAAGCCTGTAACATTCAGGACCCCGGGGTATCCGCTCTTTATTGCAACAATTTATTCTCTTTTTCCCAGAGAGGATGCTAAAGTCTCCAACTCCAAGCCACCAAGGGATTGGGCAGCTATGTTAATTCAAGTATTTTTAAGCACTGCGAGCATTTATCTTATTTATCTCATTGGCAAGGAGGTCTGGAATAAAAAGAAGGGGGATAAAGACCCTCGCTACGGCTATTGGGCAGGAATAATACCTGCGTTTCTTTTTTCGTTAAATCCTACGAGTATACTTTTCTCATCTCTTTTTATGGCGGAGACACTTTTTATATTCTGTATTCTTATGGGTAGTTGGCTTTTTCTCAAGAACAGGAGTCCCTGGACTGGCTTTATTTTTGGGGTTTCAGCTCTTATAAGGCCTATTGCACTTTATATTTTTATCCCTTTAGTTTTTTTGCAGGGCAATTTTAAAAAGGGGATTATTTTCTTGGTTTTATTTTCTCTGCCTATTTTGCCGTGGATGGCAAGGAACTTTAAAGCATATAACTTGCCACTTTTTACTTCTATCCAAGGATGTAATTTACTCTTCTATAACGCAAGTATTTTAGAATCTGAGGAGTTGGGAATTAGTTTTAAAGAAGCAAAAGACAAATTACAAAAGAAAGTAGATGATTCAACAGCCAATCCTTTACAGATTTCTCGTCAGGCACAAAAAATAGCAATCAGGAGAATTATGAAAAGTCCATTTAGATATACAGTTATCCACTTAAAAAGTGCGTTTCATATATTTCTACCGACAAAAGCAGATGATGTTATTTTAAAGACTTTTGGGATAGATGTCACTCAATCTCGTTTCTCTAAGTTCGTTCTGGAAAACAAAGGAAATTTAGTTCTTAAATTTATAGTAGTGTTATTTACAGGAATAGAATTTCTTGTGGTTATTGGATCTCTAATTTTGGCTGTTATTGGGTTTATCCGTTCACCTCGTTATCCTAATTTATTTTTTGCCCTTATCGTGGGTTATTTTTTTATCCTTTCAGGAGTTTTTGCTTGGGATAGTCGGTTTCGATTTCCATTGATTCCATATATTTATCTTTTGGCAACAAGCACCTTATGGCTAAAAAGAAAATAATAGTGGTGATGCCAGCATATAATGCTGAGAAAACCCTTCCCAAGACATACAATGACATTCCGAAGGGGTTTGTAGATGAAATAATATTAGTTGACGATGCCAGCAAAGATAGGACAGTTGAAATAGGCAAGGAATTAGGGCTTAAGGTCGTGGTGCATAAGCAAAATTTAGGTTATGGTGCAAACCAGAAGACTTGTTACAAAGAAGCAATAACGGAAGGGGCAGATATAGTAGTGATGCTTCATCCGGATTATCAATATGACCCCACTTTATTGCCTCATATTGTGAAGCCAATAGAAGACGGGAAATGCGATTGTGTATTAGGTTCCAGGATATTGGCTAAAGATGCGATTAAAGGTGGTATGCCTTGGTACAAGTATTTCGGCAATAGGACTTTGACAATAATAGAAAATTTAGTGCTTGGACAGAAGCTTTCTGAATATCATACCGGCTATAGAGCATATAGTAGAGAACTTTTAGAGAAAGTTCCCTTTGAATCAAATTCTAATAATTTTGTGTTTGACACTGAGATAATAATTCAGCTTGTTGCCCAAAAGTTTAGCATAAAAGAATCGCCCGTTCCGACAAGGTATTTTAAAGAAGCTTCCTCAATAGATTTTTCTCGCAGTGTTGAATATGGAACAGCTATTCTGCTCAGGCTTACTTATTATGTAATTTGGAAAGCCTCCGGGATACAAATATTTAGAATAAGACCTTAATTACTACTAAATTGGTTAACATAGATTGAAAAAAAAAGTTGACAAACAATGTGTGATGGAGTATTAAAATAAATATAAGGAAAAGTATGCTTTTTAAGCCAATAAATAAGGAGGAAAGATGAAAAAGTATTTTATTTTAATGTTGCTTTTGCCGGGAGTTTTAAAAGCTACTCCTATAACACCTTCAATAAATGGAGCAAAGGGACTTCATCATATAATGGCAGCAGACTTAGGGTATCCAGGCATTTTTCATTTTAAACTTTCGATGCGAGTAACTACATCAGACTTAGCTGTTCATTACCCTTATAGCAAAAGAGATAGTTTAGGCCGCATTGTAGATTCTGGAATAGATAGTAGCCTAAAGGCTATAGACACGTATACGGAGAGTAATTTTGACTTTGCTTTGAGCTGGGCTATTACGCGGTGGCTCGAGCTAAATGTGAGGGGAAGATATATAGGTGATGCTATAGATTGTGATGACGCTCCTCTCGGTGGTCCTTCAAGAGATAAGTTCCCAAACGGATGGTTTTATAATGGATGGGAAAATAGAGTAAGTATTGATAGAGGAGATACGGATATTGGGTTCAAACTTGTTTTCGGCTCCAAATTTGCTTTATATCCTTATGTTTCTATTCCGACTGGCATAGAAAGAGACACTTCTTTGTATCGCGGTTCATATTTTGGAAAACGTACATACTCCAACCATGGTGGTCTATTTAGATATTTCACAAATGGTAAAGTAGTTCCAGGAATTTCTTTGCTTCTGAGTGGCTCAACTAAGAGTGAATCACCCATAAGTGGATACCTGAATGTTGGATATCAGATGAAGGGAGGAGATGCAAGTGAGATTAAATACGGATTAGGAGGAGACATCCTTTTCTTTGACTATTTTGACCCTTTCATAGAGTTTTGGGGTAGCAGACGCTCTTTTGGAGAAGACCCGTTCGGAGACCATCCTCCTTCGTATGTAACTCTGGGGATGAAATTTATTGGCACAGGAGTAAGTGCAGACCTCGGTGTAGATTTTCTTGTATCAGGAAAAAGGGATTATGACTTCAATGACTTTGCACATTATCCAGATGACCACGTAACAACAGGTTGGGGAGCAAGACCTACTTGGGCAATAAACTTAGCGTTTGGCTATTCCTATGATTTCTATAATATGAGACCCGTCACAAATAAAGGAATGATAGTTGGACAAATAGTTGATGCAATGACAAAAGAATCAATAGACGCAATAATATCAATTACTGGCAAACAAAGATTGGTAAGCGACCCCTTGACTGGAACATATGAGACAAAAGTCTCTCCCGGAAAGGTAAGAATAGTTGCAGTAAAGAAAGGATACAGGTCTGAAACAAAAGTTGCTATGGTTCCGAGAGGAGAAAGAATAGCAGTAGATTTTGAGCTTGAGCCAGAGATAATGCACAGCGTTATTACTGGCAAAGTTGTAGATAAATGGACAACTAAACCAATTGATAATGTAGAAATTTCACTATCTCGTGGAGAAACGAAGATTACAAAGAAAGCCGAGCCAGGCACTATTACCAAGACATTAGGAAGGAGAACTTACAAGCTAAATCCTGAGACTGGAACCTGGAACTTGCTTAAAGAATCTGCAAAAAAAGAAGATATAACTACAACTATCGGTGGAAAGTTATACAGACTAAATATGATGACAGGAGAATGGGAGGCACTTAAAGGAGCAGTTGAGCCTCTTGAAGATGAAGATATAACTATGCTTATTGATGGAAAACTACACAGACTAAATACCATTACAGGAAAATGGGAAGCGGCAAGAGGAATTGTTAGATTTGAGGACATTGTAAAAGAGGAGGATATTGTCGAAACTATTGATGGTGAACTTCACAAACTAAATGTAGTAACAGGTATGTGGGAGAAAGTAAAAGTCCGCACTTCTCAAGTCGAAGAGCTTGCAGATACCATAGTTAAGAGTGACAATGAGGGACTTTATAAGTTAGACCTTGTCCCACCAGGAACTCATCATGTTACTGCATCAAAAGAAGATTATATCCCTCAGCTTTCGCCAGTTGTTTGTGAAGCTAATGCAACAGCAGTCCTCAACTTTGAATTGCTTGCCGAAAAAATAGTCCTCAGGGGAATACACTTTGAATTTGACAAGGCAAAACTTCTTGTAGATTCTTATCCAATCCTTGAAAAGCTATACAGATTTCTAAAAGATAACCCGAAACTCTGCGTTGAGATAGGTGGGCATACTGACTGGATAGCAAGTGATGGATATAATATAGAACTTTCGCATCGCAGGGCTAATGCAGTAAGAAACCATCTCATAAAGCATGGTGTATCTCCCAGCAAGATAATTTCTAAGGGATACGGTGAATCTGTGCCTATAACAAGCAACAAAACAGATGAAGGTCGTGCTCTCAACCGTCGTATAGAACTGAAAATTCTGAAGAAATAATCTTTTAATCTGCGTATATCTGCATCCATCTGCGGTTAATGTAGTATAATTACCAAAAAGCTTTTCTCTTGACTTTCTCTATAAAATATATATTTTTAGAATGTAGGAACACGATTTATCGCAGACTCGTATGAGCGGTTAATATAGTATAATGAAAATTTGTATCGTTTCTGACTTGTATTATCCCTATCCGGGTGGGGTGTCGGAGCATGTGCACCATACTGCATTAGAGCTCAGAAAACTGGGACACGAGGTCCATATATTGACAACAAACTATAAAACTCATAACTCACTCCGTCCGTTAGCCAACGGACCGACGGACACGATTCACAACTCTGAGAATGTTATTCGGATTGGGAGAGGTATTTCCTATCGGATAAATAAGTCTTTCGGGGTGTTGCCGATTGACTTTAGACGAGCTATCAAAGTTCGGCAAGTTATGCAACGACCGCAAACCACAGACCACAAACCACAGAATTCATTTGATGTAGTTCATGTGCACGCTCCTAATTGTTGGCTTTCGGCGTTGGCACTGAAATACTCACGAGCGGCAAACATTTTAACATTTCATTCATCAGCACCTAAACTTAAATGGCACAGACATTTAGGTGGAATTATCAACCCTTATATAAGACGAGTAGATGGAGTGATTCCAGTTTCTAATGAAGCTCTCAGGACTATGCAAGGATTCATACCAGTTCAGGAAAATCAGAATTCTCGCCTCCTTCCAACAAGGCATAGAATTATCCCCAATGGCATAGATACAGAAAGGTTTTCTCCTGAAGTAGAGCCATTACCTAAATTCAAGGATGGGGGTCCTAACATCTTGTTTGTTGGAAGACTTGAGCAGAGAAAGGGATTGAAATATTTGATTCAAGCATTTCAAGGGATGAGCAAAAAAATACCAACCGCAAGACTCATTGTAGTTGGCAAAGGAGCAGAAAAACTCAAAACTCAAAACTCAAAACTCAAAACTATTTATTTTGAGGGGTTTGTGCCAGCAAAGGATGTGCCAAAGTATTATGCGAGTTGCGATGTCTTTTGCTCACCAGCAACTGATAGAGAAAGCTTTGGCATAGTCTTATTGGAAGCGATGGCAAGTGGCAAAGTAGTTCTCGCCTCCAATATTGCTGGATATAAAGAAGTTGTAAATGATGGAGAAGACGGGCTATTAGTTGAGCCCAAAAACCCAGAAGCTCTTGCTCAAAAGCTAATAGAGGTTCTTACGAATAAAGAGCTTATGACCCGACTGGGCAAAAACGGCCGCAAAACTGCTCTTAAATACTCGTGGGAGAAAGTAACAAAAGAAATAGAGAGCTTTTATTACGAAATAGCCAATGAGAAAAATATCAAATGAATTCCAAAATCCAAATGTCAAATTATGAAAATGCAGAAAATGAACTTGTCCCCGTTTACTTTTCAAGTTCAGGAAACAGTTCTATTAACAGGGGCAGGATTTACCCATAACTTCGGTGGTTTTCTTGGAGAAGATATGTGGGCACAAATCTTCAATCATCCACAACTCCAGAGGCATCCAAGGATCAGAGCTATCATGTCTAATGATTTCGATTATGAATCAGCCTATTATAAAGTACTTCACATGAAGCCACTGATAGATAGTGTTAAATCGTGGAAAGAGGAAAAAGCGGCTATCAAAGAAGCAGTTAGGGCAGCTTATGATAGATTGGATGTGATAGTTCGGAATTTTCGATTTGCTCCAGATGCTCCCTATCCTGTTAACATATTTGAAGTTCAAAAGTTAATTAACCGATTTGCTGGCAAAAATAATTCTAAGGGCTTTTTCTTTACATTGAATCAGGATCTTTTCATAGAGAGGAAATATCACAATGGAACACGTCCACTACTACCCGGGATAAACAATTCTAATTTTACAGATGTTTTGACATCTAACGACTATTGCAAATTACCTACACAAGAAGAGATAGATAGGCATAAGAACGATTGGTTAAAATCGTATTTTTTCTATATAAAATTACATGGTTCCCAAAACTGGATAGATTGTGTGGGAAACAAACAAATGGTTATCGGAATGGACAAGACCAAGCAGATTCACGATGAACCTCTCCTATCGTGGTATTTTGAGATTTTTAGAGAAGTGTTATCACAACCCAATCGTCGATTATTAGTAATTGGCTACGGATTTCGTGACGAGCATGTTAATGAGATTATTATTGAATCTATTAATAAGCACAATTTAAAACTTTATATACTTTCTCCGGAAAAACCAGGGGATTTTGGAAGGAAATTGGAGAAAATAACACATGGCAATTGTATCTGGAGAGGGCTTTATTCTTACTTTCCTTACACTCTACAGCGGGTTTTTCCTGCAGATCAATCAACCTCAGTAGAATTTCAAACTCTCCAGGAAAGTTATTTTAATTTGAAATCAAATGGATAAGTTTTACATAGGCATAGATATAGGGTCGGTTTCAATAAATATTGTGGTTTTAGATGCAAGCTTTAATAAAGATTGTAGCGCGGGGGTTCATCCCCCACCTAAAATACTGAAGGAGAGATATGTAAGGATAGAGGGTAATCCACTCAAGAAAGTATATCAGGAGCTGAAAGACATACTTGAAAAACTCACAACTCACAACTCACAACTCACAACTCAAA
Source organism: Caldifarciminota bacterium (assembly GCA_023129235.1). GTDB lineage: Bacteria > Hydrothermota > UBA3073 > JACQXS01 > JACQXS01 > JAGMCN01. The sequence continues at coordinate 18,587 of JAGMCN010000003.1, forward strand.
TGTCGGCTACGGGGTCTGGGGGAAAGCTTCTTGCAGAGATTCTGGGTATCCCATTTGTAAATGAAGTAATTGCACAGGCACAGGCGACCTGGCATATGTATCCCGAAGTCCGCTCAATTATTGAGATAGGAGGCGAGGACTCTAAATTCATATCAATAGAACGCAAGAACGAAATGCATTCTATCTCGGACTTCGCAATGAACACACTTTGTGCCGCTGGGACAGGAAGCTTTTTAGACCAGCAGGCGGCTCGGCTTGGGCTTAACATTGAGGAGTTTTCAGAACTTGGGCTTGGTTTAAGTAATCCCCCGAGAATAGCCGGCAGGTGTAGTGTGTTTGCAAACACAGATATGATACATCTACAGCAAGAAGGGACTCCTGTGCAGGATATAGTTGCGGGACTGTGCTTCGCACTTGCGAGGAACTTTAAATCCGTGATTGCAAAGGGCAAGAAGTTCATTCCACCTGTCTCGTTTCAAGGAGGCGTGGCTTACAATCTCGGAATGAAGAGAGCATTCAAAGAGATACTTGGACTTAAGGATAGCGAGTTTATTGTGCCACAGTATTTTGCATCAATGGGAGCAATAGGAGCAGTGCTATCGCAGATTACAGATTACAGATTACAGATTACAGATTTAGAGAAGATACTGGAGTTTTTGGATAATCATAAGGAGAATCGCAATGCACTTAAGCCCCTTATTTTCGTGAATCGTGAATCGGAAATCGTGAATCGTGACGATTATACGAATAACGATTATACGGTTAACGAAGTCTGGATGGGCATAGATGTTGGGTCAATTTCAACAAATGTAGTTCTTATAGATAAGGATAAGAAACTCGTTGCACGAAGGTATCTCTGGACTCAAGGCAAGCCCATAGATGCTGTCTTGCGCGGGATTCGGGAAATCGGAGAAGAAGTTGGTAAAAAAGTAGCTGTTCAAGGAGTAGGAGTAACAGGAAGTGGAAGATATATGATAGGAGACCTCGTTGGAGCAGACCTCGTAAAAAATGAGATTACGAGTCAGGCAAGGGCATCGGCTGAGATAGATCCTAATGTAGATACAATCTTTGAGATTGGAGGGCAGGATTCAAAATACATCAGCTTGCAGAATGGAGTTATATGTGATTTTGAGATGAATAAAGTATGTGCGGCTGGGACAGGTTCTTTCCTGGAAGAGCAGGCAGAACGACTCAATTTAAATATAAAGGAGGAGTTTGGAGAATGTGCACTCAAGAGTCAATCGCCAATAGGACTTGGGGATAGATGCACCGTTTTTATGCAATCAAGTCTGACCAACTGGCAACAAAAGGGGGCATTGCGTGAAGACCTTGCGGCAGGACTTGCATACTCTATTGCTCAAAATTATCTCAACAAGGTTGTGGCTGGAAAGAAAATTGGGAATAATATATTCTTCCAGGGAGCAGTCGCCTTTAATAAGGCAATAGTAGCGGCTTTCCAGGAGATATTGGGGCGAGAGATAAAAGTCCCTCCTAATAATGATATAACAGGAGCAATAGGAGTAGCAATACTTACAATGCAAACGAAAACCGAGAACCGAACACCGAAAACCAAATTTAAGGGGTTTAATTTAGGTGAAAGGGACTATGATATCGAGAGATTTGAGTGTGATGGCTGTCCCAATCACTGCGAGATAAAGAAAGTATTGCTTGAAGGAGAGGAGCCATTATATTATGGCTCGAGGTGTGAGAAGTATGAAAAGAAGCGAGAAACGAGAAGCGAGAAGCGAGAAGTTGATTTGTTTGGGCTTCGGGAGGCGTTATTGCTAAAAAGTCTCAAGTCTCAATCCTCAAGTCTCAATCCTCAAGTCTCAATTGGGATTCCAAGAGCACTTATATTTTATGAATATTTACCATTTTGGGCAACCTTCTTTATGGAGCTGGGGTATAAAGTAGTTTTATCAGATTCAACAAACAAGAGTATCATTCATCAAGGGGTAGAAGCAACTGTCTCTGACCATTGTTTTCCGATAAAGGCATGCCACGGGCATATATTGAATTTAATAGAAAAAGAAGTGGATTATATATTCCTGCCCAGCGTGATTTCAATGCAAGAAGAGTATCCTCAAGTTCAAGAGAGTTATGCCTGCCCATTTGTTCAAGCTATTCCCTATCTAATTAAGTCAGCCATTGATTTGAATGGAGTAAAACTTATTAGTCCTGTTTTATATCTTAAGAGAGGGAAGAAATGGCTTGAGAATGCTTTAATCCGTGTTGGCAGTAATTTAGGGAAGAGAAAAAGTAATATAATCAGAGCAATTGATTCAGCTAATAAATCACAGGATAACTTTTATGCAGGCATAAAGAAAGAGGGAGCAAGGATTCTTAATGAACTGAATGAATTCCCCGAACACCGAACCCCGATAGTTGCAATTGTGTTGGTCGGAAGGCCTTACAATACTTGTGATAGGGGATTAAATTTAGATATCCCGAAGATATTAAGTGATTTAGGAATCCGTGTAATACCTATGGACTTTTTGCCTCTTGAAAGTGTTGCGGTAGGAAAGAAATGGCAAAATATGTATTGGAAGTATGGACAGCGGATTTTAGCATCTGCCGAGATAATAAAGCATCAGGAAAATCTTTATCCCTTGTATATAACAAACTTTGGGTGTGGTGCAGATTCTTTTATAATAAGGCATTTTAAAGAAGCGATGGGAGATAAGCCACATTTAATAATTGAGGTTGATGAACATTCCGCACCAGCAGGTGTTGTAACAAGATGTGAAGCATTTTTAGACTCAATAAAAAATAAAGAGGTTAGGGGTCAGGAGTTAGGGGTTAGTGGTCAGAAGAAAGCTCAGATTCTCAAAGAAAAAGGAAGAACTTTGCTTATTCCATTTATGGGAAATCACTCAGAGATAGTTGCAGCCGCATTTAGACATTGCGGTATTCCTGCACAGGTAATGTCTCCAACAGATTCAGAAGCCCTTGAACTTGGAAGAAAATACACTACTGGAAAGGAATGTTTCCCTTTTATATTAACAACAGGGGATATGATAAAGGTTCTCAAATCAAACGCTCCTGATACGGAGCGAGAAAAGATTGCATTTTTTATGCCAGAAGCAAGTGGCCCTTGTAGGTTTGGGCAGTATAATGCACTCCAGAGACTTATACTGAATGAGCTTGGTTATGAGGATGTTCCAATAATTTCGCCAAATCAGGCAAAAGGTTTTTATGAAACTTTAAAAGCATATGGGCAGGATTTTGACCGTAGAGCCTGGTATGGAATGTGTGCAGTTGATGTTTTAGACAAACTTGCACGGTCCACAAGACCTTATGAAAGAAATAAAGGAGAAGTAGATAAGATTTATAGAGAGTGTCTTGATTTAATTTGCAAGGAGGTTGAGGGAAAAGACGATATAGTCAAAGTAATGCCTATTACAAGAGATAAGTTTCTTGCCCTGCCTGTCAGCCGTGAGCCAAAACCTTTGATAGGAATTACCGGAGAGATATATGTAAGAAATCATCCTTTTGCAAATGATAATATTGTAAGGAGAATAGAGGAACTTGGAGGAGAAGTAGAACTGGCAGGAACTGCGGAATGGTTCTTTTATACAAACTTCAGACGAAAAGAGGATAGCATTGCAGACAAGAATTACAAAGAGCTAATTACATATTGGCTACAAGGTTTCTGGCAGAATTGGGCTCTTCGCAAAATAGAAAAAGGAGTTGATGGATGTTTAAATCATTTAAAGGAGCCGACAACCAAAGAGTTGTTTTCACACTCTAATCCTTATTTACATCAAACGGTTGAGGGAGAAGCTGTTCTTACAGTGGGAAAATGTATAGATTTTATGCAAAATGGGATAGATGGCGTAATAACCGTAATGCCATTTACCTGTATGCCGGGGACAAATACAGCTGGGGTTATGGCACGGGTGAAAGAAAAGTATAGTGTTCCCTATTTAAATATTGCCTATGATGGAATTGACCAGCCAACTACCCAGACAAGACTTGAAGCATTTATGCACCAGGCATGTCAGTATAAAAACTCAAAATAATAAGATGAAAGGAATGTTGCTAATAATTCCAGTACTTGCAATAATTATTATATCTGCTCTTATAGTAAAGATTGCAGCAATAGCTTTAAAGCTCACAGGACTTGATGAGAAAAGAGCATACTTTCAGGCATTGTCTGCATTTACCAGAACCGGGTTCACTACAAGTGATTCTGAGTTAATAGTGAAATATGACAAAAGACGGCGGATTGTAATGATTTTAATGGTCTTGGGTAATGCAGGATTGATAGGTATAGTAACTACACTTGTTGTATCGTTCACAAAAAGTCCTGTTTTCCAAATCCCTTTTCAATTGATATTGCTGATTTTTGGGCTCTTTATTTTTTATAAAATCGCCTCACATAAGGGCTGGACAAGGAAATTTACTAGATATATTGAAAAAAAGCTTTTGATAAGAAAAAGATTTGAGAAAAAGAAAGTTGAGGAAGTTCTGCATCTTACTGAGGATTATGGCATTGTAGAGATTAACCTGTCTTTAAAATCTAAAAGTATAGGAAAGAAGCTCGCAAATGCCGGTCTTCGTGAGAAGGGCATTCTTGTTTTAGCTATTGAACGGGATGGTGATGTTATCCCGGCTCCAAAAGGAAGTGATGTTTTAAAGCCGAGTGATACTTTAATATGCTACGGAAAACTCAAGAATCTCCAGGAGATATAATGAAAATGCAAAAATCAAAATGCAAAATGCAAATTCTGCCTTGTGCTCTTGTGCTCTTGTGCCTTGTGCCTTGTGCTCTTGTTTTTGCTAAAGGAGCTAAAACTAAGCCCCGGACTGCAATGTATTGGGAGAAGCTTGAGGACAAAATAGTTCAGTGTCATCTATGCCCTCATCATTGTGTGCTTAAGCCCGGTCAAAGAGGGATTTGCAGAGTTAGAGAAAATAGGAGAGGCAAGCTTTATACTCTTAATTATGGATTGCCTTGTGCGGCTCATATAGACCCAATAGAGAAGAAGCCGTTATTTCATTTTCTACCAGGCACTCCAGTTTTCTCAATTGCTACAGCAGGATGTAATTTTAGGTGCAAGTTTTGCCAGAACTGGCAGATTTCACAGAGTTGTCCAGCAGAAACTGAAAATACGTGGCTTCCTCCTCGTGAAGTTGTGAAATCAGCTAAAAAAAATAACTGTCCTTCAATCGCCTATACTTATACTGAGCCCACTAATTTTTATGAGTATATGTTTGAGACGGCAAAGCTTGCTCACAAAGCCGGGATAAAGAATACTATGCACTCAAACGGGTATATAAATCCAGAGCCCTTAAGGGCACTCTGTAAATATCTTGATGCGGCAAATATTGATTTAAAGGGCTTTACTGAGGAGTTTTATCAAGAGTTGTGTGGTGGAAGTTTAGAGCCAGTTCTCAAGAGCTTGAAAGTCTTAAAAGAAGAGGGTATCTTGGTTGAGATTACAAATCTCGTGATTCCAACAAAGAACGATGACCCTGAGACTATAAAAAAGATGTGTGAGTGGATAAGAGACAGTCTAAGTACGGATGTGCCTTTACACTTTTCAAGGTTTTGGCCCCTGTATAAGTTAAGGAATTTGCCTCCTACTTCTGTTGAGGCGCTTGAGCAAGCTCGGGAAATAGCTCTGGATGTTGGGTTAAAGTATGTGTATATTGGCAATATTCCGGGGCATAAAGCTGAGAATACTTATTGTCCAAAGTGTGGTAAAATGGTTATACGGAGGATTGGTTACCATATCGCAAAGAACAATATAGTGAATGGAAAGTGCAAGTTCTGTGGGCATAAGATTTCAGGAGTTTGGTCGTTGGAGTAATTAACTTCTGCTCTAAATCATCCTTCGGCTCCTTTTGAAAATCAAAGCTATTCAATTCTCACTCCTTAAATAATAAACTCAAGGAGAACTCAAATGCTGAAACTGGATATTTGATTTTAAAGTTTCCTAAAACCTCAGGATGTATTTCTCCAAGAATCCCTACTTCTTTATTATCTACTACAATGCTGCCGACCCTGCCCTTAATAAAAGAAGGATGGTCTATTTTCTTGAGTTGACAAGAGAAGCTTAAATAATATGCGAGCGTATCAAGGAAACTATGGAGTTCCGAGAAATTTGCAGTAGAATGGGCAATTATAGCCGCAAGCTTGATTAAAGTTTTTGGGCTATCCCCTTTTATCACAACTTCACCAAGCTCAAATACCCGATGAGGATAAGTTGCTTTTGAACTTTGAGCCTCTACTTGAAGCAATGAAGGAATTATTGAATCTCGGAGTATTGCATAAGATTCTGAAATCGGATTCTCAAGCTCAATTGTATCCTCATAAGGAAGTCTCATATTTGAAATAAAACTTTCCTTTGAAGTAAGAACATTTGACATTATCTCCACAAACCCGCATCCAAGCATAATTTCTCTTGTTTTGTGAAGAATCCTTTCTATCTTACAGGGTTTTCCTATAGTAAATTCTTTTAAAGGGACTGGAGAAAAACTATCATAGCCCCTTGAGATAGCAAAATCCTCAATAACATCAACCGGGTGCATCACATCCCTACGATATAACGGAGGAATGATTTTTAACTTATCTTTCTCGGTTTCCACAAAATATCCCATCTGTTCAAGGTGCTTCTTGATTTCCTCTTTTTGCAGTTTTAGTCCGAGTAGTTTCTCAAATTCATTAGGATGCACCAACAAAACATCTTCAAATTGGCAGGGGGTAAGAACTTCCTTGCCAAAATCAGTTGTATAAGGATATTTTACAAGACAAGGATATATTTTAAATCCTCTATCCTTAAAGTTCTCTGCAAGAATATTTACTACTAAAAGTAATTGTGCGAGATTCACTCCGGTAACCTCGCAAAATATCTCTTCTAAGCCCACTTTTACTTCTCCTATTAGCTTTGAATTTATAATAGGGGGAAAAGATAAGGCATTCCCCTTTTCATCCTCTAAAAACGGGAATTTTTGACAATCCGAGAGGATATATCCATATTCTTTACCTTTTGGGTGTTGGGTTAGTATTTCACGGAGATTGAGTTCGCAATCAAACCCCTGCGGTTCACCACTGAGGGGGATAAATTTTCTGGACTCTGGCTTCACTGCCCGATAACATACAGGAAATTTAATTTTTTTAGCATTATACACTCCGATAGCAATATCTTTTCTCCGTTTACCAAATATATCTGCAAGTTTTTCTTGAGTCTCTATAAGTGCGAGAAGAGTGCTTTCCTTGATTGGAACTCCGGTTGCCAGAAATCCACCAATATAGGGTCTAATATTCTTAAGTTCCGAATCAACAATTATCTCCCCACTTCGTGGTGAAGGTCGTGGTGAACCACTAATCCCTGTTTCCTGTTTTCTGTCTTCTGTTTTCTGTCTTCTGAGTTGTCGTGCAATTCCTTCAACTGACAAAAGGTCTGGACGATTTGTATCAGCAAGTTCTATTCTGAGTTCATCTTCATCCACTGCCTTGATTTCCCCTTTAACCAGTAGAAGTGATTTCTTGAGTTCTTCTAAACTTAATGAGGCTTGAAGCAAGGATTCCAAATCCTTTTTTGAAACACTAATTGTCGGCATATTTTAATCTATTATCTCAGCCAGTATTTGCGGTCAAGAGTGCGATACTGAATAGCTTCTGATATATGCTCAGATTTTATGTCAGCAGAATTCTCTAAATCTGCTATTGTGCGAGCTACTTTGAGTATCCGTGAGTAAGCCCTTGCCGATAAACCAAACTTCTCGATGGCAAGTCTTAATAACTCATCAGACTGTGAATCAATTTTACAATACTTTGATAAATCTCTTTGCTCAAGTTGAGCATTGCAGTAAATAGATTTACGGTCTTTGTATCTTTCAAGTTGACGAGCTCTTGCATAGTTTACACGCTCTCTTACTCGTGCTGATTCTTCACCCGACTTTTTGCTTGTAAGCTCTTCGTATGGGATAGAAGGCACTTCTATATGTATATCTATGCGGTCAAGCAAAGGACCTGAGATTTTACTCACATATCGTTGTATTTGATTAGGTGTGCAGGTGCAATTATGATAAGGGTCTCCAAAATATCCGCAGACACAGGGGTTCATTGCCGCAACGAGCATAAAGCGTGAAGGGAAGGTAAGTGTTGTAGCCACTCTTGATATTGTGACTTTCCCATCCTCAATCGGTTGACGCATTACTTCAAGTGCCCTTTTATTAAACTCGGGCAACTCATCAAGGAATAGCACTCCATTATGAGCGATGGATATTTCTCCCGGTTTCGGATAAGTGCCTCCTCCAATAAGCCCGGCGTCTGAAACTGTATGATGTGGCAATCTAAAAGGTCTTATGCCAACAATCCCTTTTTCCGGGGGTATAAGTCCAGCTACTGAGTGTATTTTTGTGGTCTCAAGTGCCTCCTCAAGTGTAAGCTCTGGAAGGATTGTAGGTATTCGGCGAGCAAGCATCGTTTTGCCAGCTCCTGGAGGTCCTATCATTAAAACATTATGTCCACCTGCAGTTGCTACCTCAAGGGCTCGTTTTGCACCTTCCTGCCCCTTTACATCCGAGAAATCCAATTCATATTGGGATTCCTTTTTAAATATCTCATCTATATCTACCTTATGAGGCTCTATTTCAAGTTCCCCGCATAAAAAACTAACCGTTTCTTGAAGACTCTTGCTTGGATAGACTTCAAGCTCTTCTACAATTGCTGCCTCATTTTTATTGGCTTCAGGAATTATCATCTTGCGGAACCCAAGTTTACAAGCCGCAATAGCTATTGGGAGTATTCCCCTTACCCCACGAAGCTCACCACTCAAGGATAATTCTCCGAGCACAAGGAAATCATTAAGACTATCCTTTGGGATTATATCTTGGGCAGATAAGATTCCAAGGGCAATTGGGAGGTCAAAGTTTGAGCCTTCCTTTTTTATATCCGCAGGTGCAAGGTTCACTGTAATCAACTGGACAGGGAATTTAAATCCTGAATTCTTAATTGCAGTCTTAACTCTATCTTTTGATTCCTTAACTGCTGAATCTGGTAGCCCAACCATTGTTGAGTATCTTGGCAATCCTTTGGATATATCTACCTCTACTTCAACATTATAAGGGTCAACCCCAATTACCGCAGATGAATTTACCTTCGCAATCATTTGACTTTAATTTTACACGGGAAGTCTCATCTGTCAAACTTTTTTATTGGGGAAAATTAAATAGAATTAAGAAATGTTTTGAATTCAATAATTGCTAAATTTGCCCTGATTTTATAGTTTGGTAGCTTGACAGCTTCATAGCTATTCTATCTCATCAGGATTAGTTTTTTCGTCTCCTTATAATCGCCAGCTACAAGCTTTATAAAATAAATTCCGCTACTCAGTCCTTCAGCATCCAATTTAACATTGTAACATCCTGCTTTTTTCTCTTTGTTCACTAAGGTTTTTACCATTCTGCCAGCCACATCATAAATCTTTAATGAGACTTTGCTCTTGATTGGGAGCTGGTACTTGATAATTGTAGATTTAATAAATGGATTCGGATAATTCTGGGAAAGGCTGAATACCTTGATTGAATCACTTGTCTCTTCAACTCCTACTACTACAATAACAGATAACACAGTTCTGTTGCCCAAATTATCAGAAGCCTGGATATAAAGTGTATCTTCTGTGTCGATTGCAAGTGTAA
>JAGMCN010000030.1 GCA_023129235.1 Caldifarciminota bacterium
CTTCAATATCTGGAAGAAAGTTTCCCTCTATACTTTCATCTTCTATTATTTTCTCTGCTTCTTTGAGCTTTTTCTCCACAAGCCCTAAATTGCCACGGTCACGGAGAGTCTCGGCTTCATTAAGGAGAGTATAAAGTCTTGGAGAAAGCTTTCCTTGTTGTCCAATCGCTTGTTTCAAGCGAGTAAGCTTTCTCTCAATCTGATTCTCCTTTGGTGTAGAAGTATTTAGTTGAGGATAAGATACTTTACTGATAGATTCCGGTTCCACACTATGATAATATATCAAAGAAGGGGGTTGTCAAGATAAAATCCGATATTAGACTTAGGAAAGTTTATCTATCGGAAATTTCTTCTTGAACTAATTTGATATGTGCCTCAAGTTTAAGCAATTTTTGTTTATACGCTTTTGCTTTTTCGTGAGTCTTTTTCACTACTTCTGGTGGAGCTTTTTTCAGAAAATCAGAAGAAGCAAGACGAAGCTCTGTATTTTTGACAAGCTGTCCGAGTTCTGAATGTTCCAGTTCAAGTTTCTTTAATTCTTGCTCTAAATCTACAAGTCCTGCCAGAGGAATAAATATATCTACTCTTTTGGCAAGAGCGTGTTTGCACCCTTTGGGTATTGACTGTATAAATTCAATAGAATCTATTTTTCCCAAAGATTTAATGTATAGCTCGTTCTCTTTAATAATATCTGGATAAGAAGGTTCACATTTTAAAAGGAGTTTAATAGATTTTGTTTTCGGAATACGGAAGTCGGTCCTTGTATTTCTGGAAGCTATTATAATATCTTTGATAAGTTCAAATTCCTGTTCCGCAGGTAAGTCTAAATCAGCTGGGTCTGGCAGTGGCCACTTGCTTACCATAATAGAGTTGTGAGTTGCGAGTTGCGAGTTATGAGTTGAGAGCTTTTGCCATATTTCCTCTGTAATAAACGGGATAAAAGGATGAAGGAGCAGTAATGTATTATCTAATATGCGTATTGCATTTTTTTTGTCTCCTCTTATTTTGAGAGTCTCAAGATACCAATCACAGAACTCGTGCCAGAAGAAATCATAAATCCGCATAGCAGGTTCTTGTAGTTTAAACTTGTCAAGTAAAGAAGTTACATCTTTTATGAGTTTATGTTGTTTGGATAATATCCAGCGGTCAGGAAGAGTCAATCCGCCTGAGGTAGTTCGGGATTCGGAGTTCGTGTTGATGTTTGGTAGTGAGTCAAGGAGTCTGTATGCGTTCCATATTTTGTTTGTAAAATCCCGTCCAAACTCAAATGTATTGGGCTGAATATGAGGGTCCTGTCCTTCGCCAGCAGTAGTTATTAACGAAAATCTTAAGGCATCTGTGCCATACTCTCGTATAATATCTCTTGGGTCTATTCCATTTCCCAGAGATTTCGACATCCTTATTCCTTTTACATCTCTGACGGTTCCGTGAAGATATACATCCGTAAATGGAGGTTTTCCCATAAACTCGTATCCAGCCATAATCATTCTGGCTACCCAAAAGAAGATTATCTCCGGTGCTGTGCTAAGGAGGGCGGTTGGGTAAAAATACTGGAGTTCCGGGGTTTGTGTGGGCCACCCAAAAGTAGAAAATGGCCAGAGCCAGGATGAAAACCAAGTATCAAGAACATCTGTGTCCTGAACCAATTTTTTTGATTTGCAGTAAGGACATTGCTCGGGCTTTGTTTTAGAGACAATAATACCGTTTTGCATTTTGCATTTTGCATTTTGCATTTCTTTGCAATGCCAGACCGGGAGCTGATGTCCCCACCATATCTGTCTTGATATGCACCAATCTCTGATATTATACATCCAGTTTAAATAAACACCCTTCCACCGAGGAGGATAAAATTTAATTTCTCCATCTTCTACTGCCTGGATTGCAGGTTTTGCAAGCTCCTTCATCCTCACAAACCATTGTTTTGAAAGGGTTGGCTCAATTATAGTTTTACATCTGTAACAATGCCCAATCGCGTGATGATAAGGTTCGGTTCGCTCAAGAAGTCCAAGTTCTTCAAGGTCAGCAATAACCTTTTTTCTGGCTTCAAATCTTTCAAGCCCTTTATACCCACCACCATTCTCATTGATTATTCCTGTTTTATCCATTATAAGTATTTTAGGTAGGTTATGCTGTTGAGCAATTTCAAAATCAACAGGGTCATGCGCTGGAGTTATTTTAACTATCCCTGTTCCAAATTCAGGGTCAACTCTCTTATCAGCTATTATAGGGATTTCACGATTCATAAGAGGAAGTAGAACAGTCCTCCCAATAAATTTAGCATTCTTTTTATCTTTTGGACTCACCGCACAGGCAGTATCACCAAGCATTGTTTCGGGTCTCGTGGTTGCTACAATTATATACTCTTGTGCTCTTGTGTTTTTGTGTTCTTGCGACTTAAGGAGGTATTTAATATAATAGAGTTTGCCTTGCTCGTCTTTATGGTCAACTTCTTCGTCGGCAACTGCAGTTTTACATCTTGGGCACCAGTTTACAATGTAATCTCCCTGATAAATTAGCCCTTTTTCGTAAAGCTGCACAAAAGCTTCACGCACAGCCTCACTGAGACCGGAGTCTAAAGTAAACCTTGTTCTGTCCCAATCGCAACTGCAACCAAGTTTTTTGAGTTGTTCCAATATAGTGTGTTTTTTTTCATTTACCCATTTCCATACGAGATTCAGGAATTTATCTTTGCCTATTTTTTCTATGGGTTCATAATGTAGCACTTCTCTTTCAACTATTACTTGAGTAGCAATTCCTGCATGGTCAACTCCGGGAAGCCACTCAGCCATAAAACCTTGCATTCGGCGGTAGCGTATAAATATGTCCTGAATTGTGTTATTAAGAGCATGTCCCAGATGTAAAACATCAGTTACATTTGGAGGAGGAATAACAATTGTAAATGGTTTTAGATTAGGGTCTGGGGATGCTTTGAAATAACCATTCTCGAGCCAGACTTTGTACCACTTTTCCTCTACAGGGATTGGGTCATATTTTTTAGGTATATCCATATCAGATTATATCGTAGTATAAACTCATTGAAAGTCAACAGAAAAAACTTATAGATTTTAGCTTTTAAAATATTTTTCAATATTTTCTAAAAATTGCTTGACACCATAAAATTAGTTGTTAATTTTAAGCCAGTCAAAAAAGGAGGTATTATGGCAAAAGTAGCAATTACATGTAATGGGTCAGAGCCCGGCAATGTTTTTCCACCTTTTATTTTGGGCTCAAGTGCAGTTGCATCCGGTGATGAATTAGTTCTGTTCTTTATACCCGGTGGCGCACCTGCTCTGGTGAAAGGAAAAATGGAAACGATGAAAGTCAAAGGGTTACCGGATTTAGTTGAGTTATACGAAGGAGTCCGAGAACTTGGAGGCAGAATACTTGTCTGTGAACTGGCATTAGATGCTAAAGATTTGAAAAAAGAGGACTTCAGAGAAGGTGTGGAAATCGTAGGAGCAACTACATTCCTGAATGAGATTAAGGATGCTACGATAACCTTTTCTTTTTGAAATTTAATTAAAAGGAGGTAAAATGGCTACGCATACACTTGATACTTTGGGACTTAAATGTCCCCAGCCAATTCTTAAAGTGGCAGTGAAAGCTAAAGAACTTCAACCAGGCGATATGCTTGAGGTAATAGCTGATTGTCACTCTTTCCCTGATGATATGAAAGCATGGTGCGAAAAGACAGGCAGGACCCTACTTGTCTGTGCGGATGAAGGGGGAGGAAAGTTTAAAGCTCAGATACAATTTTAAGAAATTAGGAAAATAGAGGGTAGTAGTGAGGCGATAATTTTCTAAATTCTCGTTTTCTTGAGATTATGGAAAAGGAGTTTACACCTAAGATAGTGGGGTTTCTGTGTAATTGGTGCTCCTATGCAGGTGCTGACCTTGCAGGGACAAGCAAATTGAAAATGCCCCCTTCTCTTGCAGTTATTAGAGTAATGTGCTCCAGTAGAGTAGACCCTGTTCTTGTATTGAGAGCCTTTTTGCGAGGTGCAGATGGGGTGTTGATTGCAGGATGCCATCCGGGAGATTGCCATTATGAGAAGGGAAATTATTACGCTCGTAGAAGATTCGCACTCTTAAAGTCAGTTGTTGAGACCCTGGAGCTGGATTCAGAAAGATTACAGCTATCATGGGTTTCTGCATCAGAGGGACCCAGATTTCAACAGGTAGTTACTGAATTTACAGAGAAGTTAAAAAAGCTGGGACCCAACCCGATGCAGGAAAAAACATCTATGTGATATTAAAAAATGAAAGAGAAAAACGGTAATGTATTAATAATAGGAGCTGGGGTTGCAGGAATGGAGGCAAGTCTATTGCTCGCCAATTCAGACAAAAAAGTCTATCTGGTTGAGCGAACATCCTACATCGGTGGCAATGTAATAAAGTTTGAAAAAGTTTTCTCTAATATGGAATGTGCTACTTGTATGTTAGCACCAAAGCAACAAGAACTTTTGGCAAATGAAAATATTGAACTCTTGACTCTTGCTGAGGTTATTGATGTTAAGGGCTCTGCCGGAGATTTTACTGTAAAAGTGAGAAAAAAAGCCAGGTATGTAGATTTGCAGAATTGTATAGGGTGTAGTGCTTGCTTTGAGCCCTGTCCGGTTAGCGTGAAAAATGAATTTGAAGAGGGGCTTTCGGAGAGAAAAGCAATATATGTTCCCTGCCCCGGTGCACTTCCAAATGTTCCTGCAATTGATACAGAAAATTGTGTCAGATTTAAAGGCAAGGATTGTCAACTGTGCAAAGAAGCCTGTATGTTTGAAGCAATTGATTTTGACCAGAAAGATGAGGAACTTAAACTGAAAGTTGGAGCAATAATAGTAGCTACAGGATTCAGCACATTTGACTCCAAAAAGACCCCTCACCTCGGATACGGGAAACTTGCTGATGTATATACTGCCTTTGAGTTTGAGAGAATGTTTGCTTCTAATGGACCTACTGAAGGAGAGATTAAGCTCCGAAATGGTGAAACTCCGAAATCTGCTGTTATCATCCATTGTGTAGGAAGAGAAGAAAAAGGTTATTGTTCTGGAGTGTGCTGTATGTATTCCCTTAAATTCACTCACTACTTGAAGGAAAAGCTTCCAGAAATCAAGATAGCCGAGTTTTATTCTGATTTATGTATTCCGGGTAAGTCCTATCAAAAGTTTTATGAGAAGACCAAAACTATGGGACCCGAGATTATTAGATTTAATGAGATTGAAGTCGTCAGGACTAATGGACAACTAACAGTAAACTATAAACCCGATCCCCTAACCCCTAAACCTCAAACCCTAAATACTGATATGGTTATTCTTGCTCCAGCAATTGAACCGGACGGCAATGCGAATAAACTTGCAGAGGTAGTTGGCATTCCACAAGATGAATATGGGTTCTTTGCTGAAGGGCATCCAGAGATTGACTCTGTAGCTACGCAGAAAGAAGGAATATTTATTGCAGGGTGTGTGCAAGGACCAAAAGATATTCAAGACTCGGTAGCCCAATCAGAAGCAGCAGTGGGAAAAATACTTTCATTGAGATAAAATGCAATTAAAAACAGGGATTGAAAGAGAACTCAAGAGAAATAAGAAAAAAATCTTTTCCAATCTCTTGAAATCCCTGTTAAATTGAAATGAGTACACAGAGTGGACATATTGAAAGTCTCTGTGACCTCTGTGGTTAAAAATGCCTATGGAAGAGAAAATAGGTGTATATGTATGTGAATGTGGGCCTAACATAGCGGATAAGGTAGATATTGATAAAGTAGTGGAGACAATTTCTTCTCTGCCATCCGTAAATGTAGTTGAGAGGCATAAGCTTTTGTGTTCCGAAGATGGCAAGAAATTCCTTAAAGAAAGTATCCAAAAAAATGAATTAACGCGTATTGTAGTTGCAGCTTGCTCACCAAAGCAACATGAGGTTACATTTATGAAAGTATGTGAGTCTGCAGGCATTAACCCCTACTTTTTCCAACTTACTAACATACGGGAGCAGTGTGCCTGGATTATAGACGATAAGGAAGAAGCTACTGAAAGGACGATAAGATATATAAGAGCAGCTATTAGAAGAGTCCTTTATCATAAAGCCCTTGAGAAGAAAGAGATAGAAGCGAATCCTGATGTTCTTGTAATTGGAGGCGGGATTGCAGGACTTTCCGCGAGTCTATTACTTGCCAGTGGAGACAGAAAGGTCTATTTGATTGAGAAAACAAAAGTTGTCGGAGGGAAAGTCCGAGAATTTGCCAAACTTTTTCCACGAATGGAGCCGTGCTCTGATATTATATCGCAGAAAATCAAGGAAGTAGAAAACAATAAAAATATTGAAGTTCACACTGACAGCGAAGTTTCTGAAGTATTAGGATTTCTGGGAAACTTTGTTGCAAAAGTAAACACCAGCGAAAATAAAGCTATCGAGCAACCAAGCAAGCAAGCTATCAAGGAAAAGGGTTTAGAAAATAAGGAGCTTGAACTCAAAGTTGGAGCTGTAGTGGTAGCTACTGGGTTTGATATGTTTGACCCAAAACAGCTTCCCCAATATGGATATGGAAAATATGATAATGTCTATACCGCTCTGGAATTTGAAAAGATGAATGCTGAGGGGAAAATTCTTCTAAAAAGTGGCAAACCTCCAAAGCAAATTGCTATTATCCATTGTGTGGGAAGAGAAAAAGTAGGTTATTGTTCAAGGGTTTGTTGTATGTATTCTCTTAAATTTGCTAATTATATCAAATCTAAACTCCCAAATGTCAAGGTATCTCATTTATATACAGACCTTACCGTTCCGGGCAAAACTTATCAAAAATTCTATGAACAGACCAAAGAAAAAGATGTTGAATTTATCCGTGCCCAAGATATTGAAATTACTGAGTCTAATGGACAGCTAACGATAAACCACAAAGGAACCCATAACCCAAAACCCCTAAATGCCGATATGGTAATTCTTTCTTCTGCTATTACTCCTTCCTCTGATGCCCACAAACTCGCAGAGATGCTTAATATTTCTCAAGGTGATAATGGCTTCTTTGTAGAAGAGCACCCAAAACTTGCACCGGTTTCTACATCAATGGAAGGCATATTTATTACTGGATGTGCTCAAGGCCCAAAGAATATTTCAGATTCAATAGTTCAAGCACAAGCAGTAGCTGGGAAAATACTCTCAAGCATTATCCCTGGCAAGAAATTAGAACTTGAGGTAAAAACCTCTGAAATCTCTGAAGCACTTTGTATTGGCTGTCAGACTTGCCTTACTGTTTGTTCTTATGGAGCTATTTACTTTGATGAGATAAAAAGAGTATGCGTCGTAAATGAAGTTTTATGCAGAGGATGCGGAAACTGTGTTGGAAGCTGTCCATCCGGAGCAGCATCATCTAAACATTTTACTACTACACAACTTCATCAAGAAGTTGTAGAAGCACTAAGATGAAGAATAAAAAAAGAGTGCTATGAAATCTTTGATGATTTTTGTGTTCATTGTGGTATTGGGTGGATGCAAGAATAAGGTAACTGAAACAGAAGAGAAAACCCTCTATACTGAATTCCAGCTTATAGACTCTCTCGGAGTTCCCACCACGAGTTTTCATGTTGGAGACAATGTGTATTTTTACTGTGCTATTATTAATCGGACTGGCGAGACACAACCGTGGTGGAAATCAAGTACAGCACCCATTGTATTTTTCGAAGTGTTTATTGGAGATAGTTTTATTGGTTCTTCTGTTGATGGAATGGGCTTTGCAGATATGATAGTTTCTGGCAAACTATTGAATAGTGATATTCTTGCTCTTAAAGATTCTTGGCTTGCAAACCTTAAACATGGAGTGTTACCAGTAGGAGAGTATACAGTGTGGGCAAAACCACAATTACGGTTTGATAATTTTGGAGCTTTGCCTGATGAAAAAATCGATTTCAAAATTTTACCTTGATTTCTGCTAACAAGAGAAACAAATGAAAGGTGCAATTCTGAAAATAGAAAATAGCATAGAAAAGACCATTATTGAGTTTCTGAAAAAGGGATTAGACAAGAAGCTATTTGACGCACTTCTTATACCAGTAAAGGTGCCTGCTGGTGATTCTTATGCTTGGGTTTTGGTGCAGGATAAAGCTCTTCTTGAGGATGCAAATCCTCTTCCTCCTGTTATGTCGGTTCAGGGAGCTAAAGCATTAAGCAGTATAACGAGAAGAGGGAAATCAAATAAGAAGATTGCGGCGATTATGAGACCTTGCGAGATAAGAGCATCAATTGAGCTTTCTAAACTTCAGCAAATAGATTTAGAAAATATATGTCTTGTCTCAATTGATTGTCCAGGTGCATTGCCATTAAAGGATTATCTTGAAGACACAAAGAAAGGAATAGATACATTTAAAAAAGTTATCAAAGAATGGGGGAATGAATCTGTGCGTCCCATTTGTCAGATGTGCGATAAATCTGTAGGGTTATCCATACAATCGGACTTGCATATAGGGATACTTGGAGCAAAAAACAATGAAATTTATCTTATTCCGTCTAGCCAAAAAGGGAAAAGTATTTTAGAGGAAATCGGTATTCCTGCGGAAGAATCAACGGATAATTGGGAGAAAAAAACGAAGGAGTTCGTAGAAACAAGAAAGAAAAATAGGAAAAAGGCTCAATCTACCTTAAGTGAAAAAGTTATGGGGTTGGATAACTTACTTGAGACTTTTAGCAATTGTATAAATTGTCATAATTGTCAAAGTGTTTGCCCTATTTGCTATTGCAGGCAATGTTACTTTGAATCAGAGAAGATGAAACTCTCATCTGATGATTATTTAATAAGAGCAGAAAGCAAAGGTATTCTACGATTCCTTCCTGATACTTTGTTATTTCATATTGGACGGATGACACATATGAGTCTTTCTTGCGTAGGGTGTGGAGCGTGTGAAGACGCTTGTCCTATGTCTATCAAAGTGGCACAAATATTCAGCATGGTAGGAGATAAGTCTCAAAAAGTATTTAATTATACTCCGGGTAAAAGTATTGAGGAGCAACTTCCTCTCAAAGTTTATGAGGAAGATGAGTTTCACGAGGTAGAAAAACCTTAAAAATGTCAAAAGTCCTAAGAATAAGCAAAGGTGCAGAACAAGGTGTGCAAGAACTCCTAAAGTTCCTTCTGGAAAGTGGGAAGGTTAAAGGAGTTCTTACCCTTACAAAGATAAACAATAGTGGTGCAGTTGATTATTCACTCATTACTAACTCAGAGATGCTTAAAGATACTTTACCACTTTTTCCTTTAATGCCTGCAAATGCTGGTAAATTGCTGTCCCGTCTTACACTAAAATCCGCACTTGCCGAACCCATTGCGGTAGTTGTAAAGCCCTGTGAACTCAGAGCATTTATAGAACTTGTAAAACGAGAACAAGGGAGTCTGGAAAACTTTTTATTTATATCATCTACTTGTGATGGAGTCTATCCACTTGAAATATCCTCTAATGGAGAAGTAGCTAAAAAACTCTCTAAATATTGGGATGCAGTCAAAAAAGGAGATATTGCTCCAGATATTAGACCTACTTGCTCCTGCTGTGAGCATTTCTTACCTTACAATGCAGATATTACGATTGCTTTGATTGGTGAGAATATTGACAAAGAATGTGCGGTATTTCTGACTACTGAAAAGGGAAAGAAATCTGTAGAAGGTATGAAAGGACAACTTGTGGAAGGAGAACTTAAAACACAAGAGGTGAAAAACTTACTTAACAAAAGAGAGGCAAACAAGAAAAAGCTTTTTGATGACCCCGCATTAATGCAGGATGGGCTCTCAGGATTGATAGAGACTTTCGGTAGATGTATAGGTTGTCATGGATGTAGCAGAGTTTGTCCTATTTGCTACTGCACACTATGTACTTTTGATTCCAAAGACTATGAAAATGAACCCTCCACTTATGAAACAGAACTTAAGAAAAGAGGAGGTATGAGAGTTCCTCCTAATACAATACTTTATCATATTGGTAGGTTAACCCATATTGGGATTTCTTGTGTCGGATGTGGAATGTGCACAGATGTATGTCCAGTTGATATACCACTTTCAACTATCTTCCTAAAAGTAGGTGGAGAAGTCCAACAAACCTTTAATTATATCCCGGGAAAAAGTGTAGAGGAAAAAGTCCCTCTTACTATATTTGAGAAAGAGGAACTTACCGAAGTGGAGGATTGAGAAATGAAAGACGATTTTGAACCAACGATAATCGGATTCCTATGCAGATGGTGTTCTTATGCAGGTGCTGACCTTGCAGGAACGAGTAGACTTCAATATCCACCGTCTATGCTACCTATTAGAGTTATGTGCTCAAGTAGAGTAGATCCAGTTTTTATTATAACAGCTTTTTTGCGAGGTGCAGACGCAGTTTTAGTTGCAGGATGTCACCCCGGAGATTGTCACTACATAGAAGGAAATTATTATACTCGTAGGAGATTTGCTTGCCTACGCAAAATCTTTGAAACATTGGGTATGGAGTCTGACAGAATAAGACTCTCATGGATTAGTGCATCAGAAGGACCAAGATTTGCACAAGTAGTCACAGATTATACGGATAAGATAAAAAAGCTCGGTCCTAATCCTGCCAAAAAGGAAATCTTCCTGTAATTTTTCTTTTCCCTTTAATCTGCCACAAAAACACTAAATCACTAAATTTCACTAAGGTCATAATATAATTCTTTTAAGGAAACCTTATAGAGAAAACACCGAGAGAAAATCAACAAAAAAACAAAACTTCCAGATTAGCTCATTAGAAATGTTTTTCAATATTTTTTCAAGAATTCCTTGACATTATAAAATCAGTTGTTAATTTTAAGATGGTTAAAAAAGGAGGTAAATTATGTTAGGACTTTTATGGGTGTTACTATTTACAGAATGTGATGGATGTTCTTCGAAAACAAATGTTGCTGTATTTGAGTTTGAGGCAGTTGGCATAGAGAAAGATTTAGTCACAACTATATCTGACCTTCTTCGTCTTGAACTATCTGAATGTGATAAATACAAAGTTATTGATAAAGGAACTATGATAGATACTTTAGGCGAAGACTTAGTGGTTTCAAGTATGGATAAAGCAGTTGAGTACAGCGACTCTTTGGGAGCATCGCTTGTGGTAATTGGTCATATGAGTAAACTTGGGAACAAAATCATTATTTCGGTTTCTTTAATTAATAAATGGGAAAAAGAAAGGATATACACCGATAAGCTCACATCTTCAAGTGTTGAAGACCTTGAAATAGTAGTTAAGCGATTGGCAACCAGTTTATGCGAAATGAAGAAAGCTAAGGAAAGTGTTACAGTTGAGACTGTTACAGAGGAAGAAGCTACTCCTCGTAGGAGGAGAGAAAGCTATCACACTGTTGGTTTATTAGTCGGGTATCTATTCCCTATGGGCGGTTCTTATGGCAAGAAAACAGAAGGCAACTGGTACGAAGATACTCGGTTATCTGGGGATGTTAGAAGAATGCCTGGAGGAAGTGGTGTCTACATCTATGAAAATCCTAATTACATGGCACAAGTGGTTTATAGATTACATGGAAGAAGTCAGTCTTCTCTTGCTAATGTTGCATTCTCTGGCTATCGATTTCTATCTCTTGAAGATATTTCTCCCTATGTAGGTGGCGGATTAGGAATGGGATGGGGAACTATAACTACTAGCGTTGACTCAACTTATTCGGAGTATTCGGAGACTTGGCATTATCATATTAATCCAGAGTCATTTGATGGTTTATCCCTTGAATTAGGTGGAGGGGTAATGTTATTCCGGACATATGATTTTCACTTCCTTGCGGATTTGAAATATCATATCGTATTTGGAGGAGGAATTCCAAATGGATTCATATTATCTTTTGGCATCTCCTATAAGAAGAAAAGCGGCGGTGGTTGTGGTTGCGGATTTTAAATATAACTGGATTCTAATCACTCTTACTTTAATCAACGATTAAACCTTATAAAAAAACACCGAGAGAAAGTCATTAAATATCCTTCCCCCGGTGTTAATTTTCCTGCAATTTACTAATTACTATCTCAATATCGTGAGTTTTCTGGTTGCCTTGAAATCACCCACTACGAGTTTTGCAAAATAGATGCCAGTTGTCAACTCTTTTGCATTGAAGTCAACACTATAATTCCCAGCTTCTTTCTCTCCACTCACTAATGTTTTTACTTTCCTGCCAGTGATGTCATAAATCTTCAGTGAGATATTGCCTTTGGCTGGTAGTTGATAGCTGATAGCTGTGGAGTAAGTTAATGGATTGGGAGAAATCGTTAATCGCAAATCGTTAATCGCAAATCGTTCTTCAATTCCAACGAACTTACCACATATCAAGCTATCCAGAACTTTTACAGAAGAGTCCGCGATTTCCATTATCTCCATACCAAGCAGATACTCATATACTGATGAATCAACATACACCTCTGGAGAATCCACAAATATATCAATATCCTGAAGGCAGGCATTAGGACTATTAGGACAAGGTATATCACCATTCGCATCTGTCTTGGCAACAAGAAGATTAGCAGGAGTCCAAGGGGATGGCCAATCTGTATATCCTGTAGCAGCATAAAAATCCTTCGGATATTCTATGACATACTGACCATAGTCATCTAAGTTCATTGGTGTTGCCGGACAACCTGTCAATACCTTTGACCATTTTATCAGCCCATTTATATCAATTTTGGTCATCAGAAGGTCAAAGGAACTCGTTTTACCCGGGTCAGTGAATCCTGTAAAGACATAATTGCCATCCGAGGTATTCTCAATACACCGAGAACTGGCAATATCTGGTATAGTATAAATCCTGCAGTTCCCGAGCCATCCTACCTTTAGGTTCGGGTGTAATTTCATAACCACGATACTTGAATCTACATCACCAGTCAGTATATAACCGGGCTGGAGGTGATCGTTCTTGATATTGTATGCACAGCTAAATCGTCCCGGAGGACTGTAATCATAAAGCTGTC
>JAGMCN010000031.1 GCA_023129235.1 Caldifarciminota bacterium
TTGACTCTTTTGAAATCATCTGAAATATCCCATGGCTCAGGAAGGGTGTGGAGATGTTCCAGTCTCATCGTATACCAATGCTCTACCTCTTTTCCATTTTTCTTCCATCTCAGGTCTTTTGGAGGGTTAAAACCAAAGCACCAGCAGTAGAGAGGAACATGGTCAACATCTTCCTTGTTGATAGCCGCCAGTATTCTTTCCTTTGAATTCATCATTTTCTTTTATCCTTTTTTTTATATAACTTTTTTAAACTTTCTCCTAAAATAAGAGATTTTGCTTCTTTAGTTATAGGCCAATTTTCAATATCTTCAATATCTTTCTTAATGTCTTCTAATGATGAGGTAGGAAAATCAGTCCCATAAATAATCCTTTCTGGACCAATGGTCATCAAAAGCATCTTTATCTGTTCTGGAAAAAGGTGCAATGGCCCTTCTTTCCTGTTATATACAAGACCGGCATAGGTATTGGGGTTATTCTGAAGTACTGCTAATGCTTCATTAAAAAAAGCCATTCCGCCTACATGAGCCAAAATAATAGGTAGTTTAGGATGGTTCTGGGCAATTTCATCAAGAAGAAGGGGGCGATAATTCTTAAGATACCACCCATGAACACCTGTATGGAATGTTACTGGTAGCTCTAACCTTTCTGCCAATTTATAAAAATTCTCTAAAGATGGGTCGTTAAAGGTAGTCTTTGTATCAATAGGATGAATTTTTATCCCTACTGCTCCTTTTTTAACGTATTCCTCTAACTTTTTAATCGCATCATTTGCTTTTGGATCCATCTGTACTACAGGTAGAAATTTCTTCTCTCCTTTTAAAGTAAATAGCAGCCATTCATTGACTTGAGTAAGTTGTTTTTCAGATATGCGAGGAGGTTGATAAGGGTATGTAGCAAATGTTACGGCTTTTTTCACCCCTGACTGTTTCATAATATTTTTTAGATGTGAAAGAGTCCCAACTTCTTTTTTTGATGGAGAAACACCATTTTGGTAAACGTGACAATGGTCAAGACAGATAGAATTATTTATCATATTTATCTCACCTTCATATGGAGGTCATAATAAGCTTTTATGATCCATCTCCCAAAGCTTTCTTCAGTTGATCCGGGAGAACTTTTTCTAATGGTAATTTCTAACAATTTTAAAGAAGCGGCAGTTTTCCATTCTCATCAATCACTTTGCTTACAGTATCCATGAACCCGGGCCAGTATCCAGGTGTAAGATTCTCTGTATTGCTGATAAGGAACCTATCACCAGGTGCTGCCTGATGGAGAATCTCAAGCGTATATGCTTTAATTTGCTCTCTATCCTTTAAATGGAAAGACGTAGGAAAATTACACTCACTTCTCGTTCAGGATATATTCTCATCTACCAATCGAAAAATGTCCTGCTTCAATCTATCGCTAAGTCGGAATCCAAGCTCTATAAGTTGGTTGATAACATCCGAAACGGATGCAATATAGCCTTTATGCTTTGCTTTTATGATAATACCAACCGTGCCGGTAAACTTTAATCTTTGTAATTCAGCGATATGTCGGGCCAGAAGGTCATCAATTATAATAAGCGACTCTGGCTTCTCCAAACCCAATGTCAATACCTCTGATTCCCCTGCTCCCAGATCAGGAATCAAGCTAAGAAATTTAGAGATCTTGGCATGTTCTATCTTAATCCAAGAAAATGCATGGAGATTTGGAACATCCGCCATTTGTGCTCTACCTTCTTCTAACTCATTTATAACAGCTGAAGGTACAATAACTGTACCATAAAGTTTTTTAAGCAGTTCTATCAAATGCAAGCGGTGCAGATAAAAAATAGGTGACGTGTCTACAATAACATTCTCAGGCATTCTCTACATCCCTTTTTAATTCTTCAGATGTCATGTCAAATATCGGAACACTGTATCGAGCAAGGGCTTGAAGAAAGCTTACATGTGGGATACCAGCTAACTCCGCAGCTCTTCCGGAAGACAACTTGCCAAGTTCATATAACTTTGCGGCCGCTGCCATGCGAATTTCATGGCTAAATTCGTCCAGAGTTTCCTTAAGTGAAATCAGAACCTCATCCGGACATTCAATTTGAACTGTCTTCATATTGTCTCACCTCCAATTAGCACCATACCATCTTTCTCGTCATACCTCAATTGAAAATTATTGAATTTCCCGTGAACTTAGGGGTCGTAACAGAATAAGATTGACTATTTGGAGTCCCAGATTTGAGGCCA
>JAGMCN010000032.1 GCA_023129235.1 Caldifarciminota bacterium
GGAAGTATAGTATATATAGAGATGAAAAGAGAAAAAGGAATGAGTTTAGTTCTTGTGATGGGGATATTTGTAATCCTCGGGATAATAGCAGTTACATTTATAACCATAAGCACAAATGAGGTTAAGGTAAGCAAATATACAGCAAACTCAAAGATTGCGTTTCATGCGGCGGAAGCAGGGTTAGATTATGGAATAACAAAAGTTCCCGGGGACTTATCTGCGTTTCCTGCATCACCTGATACCTGGGACACGCTTCCAAATCAAGCTTGGTATAAAAGTGGACCGCCCGATAGTGCGCCTACACCACCAGAGTTTAGTGGGAAACAGTATTTAACGGGCTACAGCATAGAACACGGCTCTGCGTTTTATGATTATCGTTATAAACTCCACACATCTGGAAAAATAAAAAGAAGCACACGAGAAATAAAAGCAGAAGTTACCTGTGGTCCTGTGGGTGGCGGAGGAACAGGATATTAAAGAATTGGGGAGTTAAGGAGTTGGGGAGTTAAAGAGTTAAAAGGAGGTAGAAATGTTAGGATTTATAAGTTTGCTTTTTGCTTTACAATCTATTCCACACGAGGGAGCAGTTGCAAGAATCGCTCCAAGCGAGGGAGTGCTAATTACGCTTGAGAACACAAAGTTTAAGGACGGCAAGAGCATTCAAGGGGAAACAAGGATTATGAAACTCGGGGATAAATTGAGGATAGAGAGGACTTTTCCGGGTTCAGAAGAAATTAGTCAGGTGATTATATGGGACGGCAAGCAGTGCAGACTTTTTATGCCGAATCATAAACCACAGTTGATTCCACCTATAAGGGATGGGCTTGAATTTATTGGGTTCAAAGGAAAAGTGAAAGATGAAAAAATAACTTGGGAAATAGATGCAAACAAATTACCATTGAAGAAAGAAACACGACACGAAGTGACTAAATATGAAGATTATATGCAAATTGAGAGCTTTGGGTCTTTTCCTGCAAAAATTGAAAGATATAGAGACAATAGACTTGAGGGATACACAGAGCTAAAGAATGTGGACGACGAGGCGGAGTTGAGCAACAAGTTGTTTGACCCCAGATTAGTAGAGTTTACAGAAGAAGCGAAGAAGCTAATGAAGGAATTTTATCCTGAGTAACGACAAACAGCTGACAACAAACGGCTGATAGCTAATAAGGAGGAAAGATGAAAAAGTTATTTATGTTAGCGACTTTCCTTGGGTTAGGGCAATTCATGAATTGCCCCTATTTTACTGGGATTGCGAATGCAGATGACGCAGATATGTTCACAATAACAATACAGCCAGATGTTATGCTTATATTAGATGTCTCGGGCTCTATGACTTATGATATGAGCGGAGACTGTACCTGGGGCGACGGGAGCGCTGATTACCCGGGACTGGACATTGATGGGAATGGCTTTGCAGATGACTCCAGATTGTATATAGCAAAGGCGGCAATTAACTGCGTTGTAGCAAAGAGAGATATGTTTAGATGGGGTTTTGAGACCTTCCCCTATCAAAAACACTTCTGGCATTGGGCTGACTGGTATAGAGCACCTCCCAACTATTCTAATTGGATTCAAATACCATGGGGCTACAGCACCTTAGCAGAGGCATATGGAAATGGTAATATTCACGTTAACATTGCAGAAGGGGCGCCGGCACATCTTCAGCAAATATATAACTTGATAGACAATGTTCACCAGATTCAAGAACTCAGGGCAGAAGGTGGGACCCCAATAGGTGGTGCACTTTATCTTGCGAGGCAAGAGTTGACACAAGAAATACAGACAGATATGAGCCCAGGGGGGGGGGGCACATGGTGCAGAAGATACTTCTGTGTCCTGATTGGCGATGGAGAGGAAACAGGCTATCCCTCATATAATCCTAATAGTCCTTACGCGGAAGCAACTGCTCTCAGAGATATAGTAGTTGACACCTTCCATTTTGACATTCAGACCTATGTGATTGGCATAGCAATTAGCGGTGGTTCAGGCGCCCAATGTCTTGATTCAATTGCGAAGCTTGGAGGCACATATCATTATTATCCTGCTACCTCACCAGCGGCTCTTGACAGCGTTATGGATATAATTGCCTCAGATGTAGAGCAAAAAGCTTTCTCCTTCGCCGCCCCTGAAGTCCCTGCAATCCGCACAAAATATTATAACTGTATCTATTTTGCGAGTTTTATGCCAAGCTATACCCCGTTCTGGCAGGGCTTCTTAAAAGCATATAGATTAAACCCAGATGGGACATTTCCACAGGACGCTGTTACTGGAGAACCACTGCATTCTCCTTTATGGGAGGCAGGCGAGAAGCTTAAGAATAAGTTATCTTCTGCGAGAGCAATATATACAGCAAAAGGTGGTTCTCGCGTGAACTTTACCCCATTTAATATTGATTCTATTGACCTTGATGTGCCTGGAGATTCTGTTGACCCCTTGATTAACTATGTCCGTGGAGATAATGGATATTATTGGAAGCTTGGAGATATATTCCATTCCTGGCCTGTATGTATTGGTCCTCCTTCTCCCTGGTATTTTGAGGAAGGATACAACCAATTTAAAGTTACTCACGCACACCGAAGCAAAATAATTGTTAGTGGAAGTAATGATGGAATGCTACACGGCTTTGATGCTGGGACCTATGTTGTGAGCGGTGATTCTTTTACAACTGGAACAGGCGAAGAGGTTTGGGCTTTTATCCCACCTAACTTCTTGCCAACACTCAAGGATATGAAATCACAACACGACTACTATGTAGATGGAACCCCAATTGCCTACGATGTTTGGTTCCATTCAGGAGCTGGAGATACTACACAGGACCCAAGTGAATGGAAGACCATTGTGATGTGTGGCGAACGGAGAGGAGGTAATCATTACTTCGCTCTTGATGTCACTAACACACAAGACCCTGAATGGCTGTGGGATTGGACAGATGGAGATTTAGGACAAACTTGGTCAACTCCTGTGCTCGGCAAAATAAATATAGGCGGATATGAGCGATGGTTTGCAATTATTGGAGGCGGATTTAACAAGGAAGCAGGAACAGTGGGAAGAGCCGTTTATATTCTTGATGTTACAGAGGGTGATACTTTATGGAAATTTACTGACCCAAATTTGACTTCCTGCGTCCCAAGTGCCCCTGCTTGTATAGATTTAAGTGAGAATGGATGCATAGACAGAATTTACATAGGAGACCTTGATGGACAGATGTGGAAGCTTGACATCTCGGACCCAGATATTGCTAATTGGGAAGGATATAGGATTTTTCGTTCTCTAAATAAGGACCAACCATTCTATTATCCTCCCTCTTGTGCGAAAGATGAAGCAGATAACCTATGGCTCTTCTTTGGTGGAGGAGATAGGGACTCGGTAAGAGACGTTACGCTCAAAAATAGGTTTTTTGGCGTGAGAGACAACGGACAGACAACTCCTTACACAGAGTCAAACCTCAAAGATGTTACAGGAGCTGGAACTGTAAATGACAATGGGTGGTATCTTACATTTGTGAGAAATGAGAAGTGTCTCTCAAAAAGTATAGTATTTGGCGGTATTGTTTATTTCACGACCTACGAGCCACTTTTTGATGACCCTTGTATTGCACTTGGAAAAGCGAGACTATATCGCGTTGTATTTACAACTGGCAAAGCAAGAGAAGGTGAGGATATATCAGAAGACATTGGTGAAGGTCTGCCAACAGCACCTCAATTCTCGGTAACTCCTGAAGGAGATTTTGTTGTTACCATAGGAGCATCAAGAGGAGAAATTGTATCTGAGAAAGTTGATGCCCCTGGAGCATTCAAGAGGATGCTGTGGTGGCGAGAACACAGATATTGATTTCAAAAACTAATTTGCACGCAGATATTCGCAGATAAAACAGATTTACACAGAAAATTTTATCATTCAAATCTGTGTTTATTCTTTCAATCTGTGTGAATCTGTGTGCTAATCTTCTTCTTTGTGGTGAAAGTAATTGATGAGGCAATTCAAGTCCTTAAAAGCGGTGGAGTTATCGGATTCCCCACAGATACTGTTTATGGAATCGGTTGCGATGCTCTCAATCCAGACGCAGTTAAGAAGATATATAAATTAAAAAACAGGTCTCCAGAGAAACCCCTAATCCTTTTTGTCCAAGATAAATCCGAGATTGAAAAGTTCGCTTATATCCCACCACTTGCCAACCAACTTATAGAAAAGTTCTTGCCCGGGGAACTTACTATCATCTTTTCTGCCAAACCCGATTGCCCAATCCACTCAACTCCTCAACTCCTCAACTCCTCAATAGCCATCCGCATTCCTAATTACGAGCCCATACTCACAATCTTAAAGGAATACAAAAATCCACTCGCCACCACTTCTGCAAATATAGAAGGAGTCCCGCCTCCCAGGTCCCACTTAGACCTAATCATTAAACCAGACCTCGTAATCCCGGGTACAGCAAAATCAGACACTCCCTCAACCATAATCAACATATCAACCCGTCCCCCAACCATCACCAGAAAAGGCAAAATCAACATACCCCTTCAAGCCCTCACAGAATAAGACCCCCAAAAATATCTTTTTTTTCGTTTTTTACTTGACAAAGTGCTTTGTTATAGTATAATATTATTGATGGAATTTAGAATAATCCTTTTTGATATTGTGGGTCGCAAGGAATGTGGGGTTTTTGTATTCCTCTGTATTCCTCTGTGTCCTCTGTGGTTCAAGCTCTTTTGTCTTTTGGGTTTTGCATTTTCTGCTTTAAATTCCTCCTTTTGAAATGTATATATTATAAAGAAGGTAAATATGGACAGATATTTTGCGGTCAGGCCTGGAACTCCTCTATGGGCATCTCTGCCTTTGGAGTTGAGGGGCAGGGAGTTTAGGGTGCCTTGTCGGTGGTGGAAAGGGTATTGGTTATCTTTTGAAGACTGGAAGCTTTTAGTAGAAAATGGAGCTGCTGGCAAAACGGTTTATGTCCAGAAGTTCGAAAGAGTAGATTATAGAGAGATTATCTCAAATGTCAAATAAATCGTGGTTCGTGTTGTTCGCAGAATCTCACAGAGTCTGCGACCTGTGGAGTGGTTCGTGTTGGTGACTATCTTTTTACGACCACGAATCACGAAAAAAAGGAGGTGCAAGATGGCTAAATTTACGACTTCTGGCTTAATCTTCAATATAAGGGGAAAGCTTGGAGACTTTGTTTTTTCCTCTTGGAACGGAACTCCAATAGTTAGGCGGAGCCCGAAAAAAGTCAGAAACCCAAAGACAAAGAGTCAAATCCAGAGCAGAAAGATTTTTTCTGAAGTCTCAAGCGGTTGGTGGAAACTGAGCTTAATTGAAAAAGCAGAATGGTGTGAATATGCGAAGAAGTTTAGAAAGTCTTCAACAATCGATAGCGGCGGCATAATTCGAATTAGGCGGGGAGGAGGAGCGATGACTGGTCAAAATGCATATATGAGAGTCAACGCTCTGCTAATCTCGGTTGGATTTAAGCCCAGAGAAAAACCTATGCTTGGACAAATAGGAAATCCTCCATTGCTTGATACGGATTTAACTACTTATGCTCAATATAAAAATGAGATAAGGTTCAAAATATGGCTGCCACGAACATATCCTTGCAAGTGTGTTGCTCAAATCTGGATGAGAAAGGCAAAAATGGGGGCTGACTCTTATGTAGCCAAAATTACAGAGCTTTCTACTACTCCCACTGAAGTTGTAATCAATAAGATAAGAATATACGAGAACAAGGAAGTAATGGACATCCTGTTCAAAAAGCTCAAAAGATGCGAATTAGACCTACAAATGAGAACGATTGCCGAAAATGGAGAAATCTCTATGCGAGGGACAACCTACAGATTAGAAGTAAAAAGTTGAAGAATAAAAATAGCACACAGATTCACGCAGATTGAAAGGATAAACACAGATTAATCGAGAGATAGAGATTTGAGACAGAGCATTTTTCTGTCTCTATCTCAAGACTCTATTCTATTTTATCTCCCGCCAAGTCGGGACAGGTGTGAATATCTGCGCGCAAATGTTTTTAAATTTTTCGTGATTTCGTCTCTTCGTGGGTTACGCCTTTTTACAGTATATCGTAGCTTATCCCGACCAGAGCGTTGATGTTCCATTGGGAACCTTTGATCTCATATGTAGTTTCTGTGGTAGTATCAAATAATGTGTATTTTGCTGTGTACTTTCCTTTAGCCACGATGAAGTAGTCCAAAAGAACACCTATATTGAGAGAGAGTTTGGGAATTATGCTGACCTTAACTCCAGCACCTCCCAGAATCCCAAAGTTAGGAACCATCTCGCCTTTGTATTCATAAGAAACCGTTACCTCTCCCATTTTCCCTTTCTTTTTGAGTTTATGGGTGTTCAGTCCAATGAATGGTCCGACGCCTACCCAGGGAGAAATCATAGGAATCTTTTTAATGTAGTATTTCCCAAGAGCAGAAATCTTTATAGAGTTCACTGTAAGGGTAGAGGTAAGCTTACCTCCTGTTGTGTCCTCAATCTCCTTGTAATTTCCTGTATAGAAGCCTACATCTAATTCTATGCCCAGAGGGATAATAGGAGGGGTAATATCAAACACGAGCTCTCCTCCAAATCCCGTAGGATTCTTTGTCTCTGCATCGTTACCAGTAGGAGTATATGTGGTAGTATCCGTAGTTGTAGTGCTTCCCATTGTGACCTTCGTTGTTCGGTGAATCTCCGTTGGAGTAATGCTTTGGTATGCGTATCCTCCTTTTAGTCCGAAGTTAATAAATGAGTATCCGTTTGTCGCCAATCCACTTGCCAGGATAATCGGCATCCAAAACTTTTTCATTTCACCTCCTTTTTTTCACCACGAATTTCTCTAATTACACGAAAAAGGATTAGCACACAGATTCGCACGGATTAAAAAGATTATCACAGATTATGTATAAATCTGCGTAAATCTATTTTATCTGTGAATATCTGTGTGCAGATGTTTTTAAATTTTTCGTGATTTCGTCCTTCCCTGCCTTCGTGATAATTTTTTGAGTTTTCAGACAGACTCATAGTAATACTTCTTCTTACATTCTTATAGGTGTTCCTTGAAAGCCAAATTCTGCTCGGAGTTCTCGTTCAATGAATCGTTTATCTTGCGGAGTTATTTTCCGCATTGATTTGATTTTGAATTCAGGTGGCTCTACCCCGATTTGCACCATACTCGTAATTCTCAGTTTTGTTCGCATCTCTGTGAGTTCACGTAATTTCTTTTTTGAAATCCGAAGTTTGCGAGCAGACCATACCCTAAATCCCTCTTTTATGGGCTCGTATATCTTGTCCTCCTTTAAGGCACTTATGTAAGTAATGGGTATAAATCTTGCAAAATTAAGAGCTCCCTCACGAAACTCGATACCAATATCTGTTTTATTTGGCACAATCACAATCCCCTTTCCTTCTTTTGTGAGCATACTGAGAATGCGTTTATCCTGATGGGTAAGTGGGACTCCTGCATCAATGAGAAGTATGCCAACATCACATTTTGAGATACTACGTTTTGTCCGCACCGATGAATAAAACTCTGCATCGCTTTTAACTTTTGTTCTCCTTCGCACTCCGGGAGTATCTATAAGAATAAGTTCCCTCCCCTCGTAGTTCAAGGTTACATCTATTGAGTCGATGGTGGTGCCCGGATGCTCATCTACAATCATTCTTGGTTCTTTAAGGAGAGCATTTATGTAAGTTGATTTGCCAACATTTGGGCGACCAATAACCGCAAATTTAGGCAGATTTTCCTCTGTCTCTATCCCTGTCTCTATCTCTGTTTCTGTCTCTATTTCTTGTTTTATGTAGTCAACGAGTTCGTTTAGTCCGAGTCCATGGATAGCTGAAATGCTTGCAATCTTTTTAAACCCTAAACTCTGAAACTCAGAAACTCCATAACTCTTTTTTGTATCTACTTTATTTATCACGAGGATTACTTTTTTGTTTAATTTCCTGAGCCGATTTGCGAACTCTGAATCAGGAGGTGTTAGCCCGGATTTAGCATCAACCATAAAGATAATAAGGTCTGCACTCTCGATAGAGATATCGACTTGTTCCTTCACTTTTGCTTTTATCCCGCGAGATTCATAAGGCAAATATCCGCCTGTATCTACGAGGAGGGCTTTCGTTCCAAAGAGCTCGATCTCTTTTATATTTCTATCTCGGGTTATTCCTGGCTCGCAATGTGTGATTGCAGGTCTCCCTCCAACCAGTCTGTTAAACAGAGTAGATTTACCAACATTCTCGCGTCCAACTATAGCAATTATTTTTAGCATAATTTACTGTATATAACTTATTTCACGATTGTCAAGCATCAAGAGGATGCATATAAGGATATCAATGCACCGAAGTTCCCGAACGAAGCTTATAGCTTACAGGTAGCAGTCTACCTATCCTTTGGGTAGTTTGGAAGAATTATTTCTATCATCCATCAGTATAATATCATGTAATGCCCAAAAAATTTAATGTCCTATCAACAAAGTTTTTAAGTTCAGCATCAGTTATTGGTTCATAATCTGCACCAGGGTTGTCACCATGATGATATTTTTTCGAGAAATCATTAATGTTTCTCAATTCATTTAATTGTGGTTTCATATTAACTAAAGGATCTCCAGTTAGAGCATTTTCTATTTTCTTAATAAAATATCCGAGCCCTTTGCCAAATTTTCCAGGGAATTTAACTCTGAGATAACCTTCTAAAAGGGGCCTTATACACCTGGCAACATTTCGCAGTTCCTGATTAGATACACCTTCATTTAGATATTTTTCTAAAATAAAATAGCTATTAAAGTACTCACCTGAAGTTTCTTTTTCTAAATCCCATTCAGAAATTTTATATGTTTCAGCAGATCTTACTATTTGTAAATTCTTACATTTTGATTTATCAATTCCATTCCAGAATGTTCTGGCAAAAAGAGTATTATGGGTTAGTATTATCATTTGTTTTGCTAAACTACTTAGTCTTTGTAACTGCTGAGTAGTAGCTGTTCTACGATTAGAATCCAAACTTGACAAGGGATCATCAAAAATAATGACTTTATCTGAATAGTTGTGATCTAAATCAAGTTTAGCTAAAAAGAGGGCGAAAGCTAAAGAGCGTTTGTCTCCCTCACTTAATGTATATTTGAAACAAGGATTTATTTCGTCATCATCAAATAGAATTTCTTGTCCAGATAGGTTAAGTTTGTATTCAGCCATTGGATCTTTACTTCTTCCCACATAGCTACCACCTTTTGTCTCGACAATTTCAAATTCAGTGCCAAATTTTCTTAGATAATCATTCGTCTTTTCTCCATATTTTTTGAATATTCCTGAAGTAGATTGGTCTAACTCCTCTCGTTTCTTCTCTTTTTCTTCATTCAATTTGTCGATATTACTATTTTGCCGATTATATTCATCACATAACTCTATTACTTCCTTGTCAAATCTCTGTTTTTGAACTTCTAATTTTAATAATTCTGTTTTTAATTTTCCTAAATCTACGTGAGTCTTTTCCTTTAATGCCTGAATTTTCGAATTACATAAATCAGTTGTCTCATTATAATTTGTTATTTGGTCATTAAAGGGTCTTAATAATATTTCTAACTCATCAACAATTTTAGTTTCTGCCTTCTCGAGTGGAGCTTTATTCTTGCCCTCAACAAGTTTTATTAAATCATTAAATTTTTGGATTGTTTCAGGTTTATCGCTAAAAATATTGTTTTCTGACAGTTTTGCCTTAATATGGTTTTTCCAAAATTCAAATAACGCATTATTTTCCAAATATTCTCTTTCGATTGAATCTATTTTAGCAGTAATATTTATTTTCTGAATCTCTGACATTAAATCCGAAATATTTGTTTTTAGATTCTTGTATTCGTTATTAAAGTATTGATTGTATGCTTCAATTATCTCTTTTGCGTTATCAAGATTTTGCAAGCAAAAGGGACAAAGGTTATTTCTTATATGCTGATGTCCTTTTTCTAGCCAATCTTCTGACTCATCCCCCATTCCTAACGCTCTTTTACGAATCTCTACCTTTTGTAAATATTCATAAGAAATTGTAGTAATAGACTTTTGAAGAACGGTTCTCAAAGTAGTTAAATCTATAGCTAACTGAAACAAATTTAATCTTTTCAATAAATCTTTATTTTTTATTTCTTCATAAGCTTCGGCAGTTTCGATTTCCTTCTTTTTCTCTACTATTTTTTTATCAATTTCTACATCCTCGCTTAAATTGATAAAATCTTCCAATAAATAAACACTTTTCAAATAAGGGTGGATTTTTAATTCTATTTCTCTTAGTTTTTTATGCTCTTCTTCAATTTTAATTTTTAAGTTATTAATTTCTGTTGCTAATCCAACACCTTCAGCACCTACTATAAATTTATGAAGAGCTTTCTTGTGAGCAGGAGATACTTCAAAGCCTGAATAAATATTTTCATTTACAAAGAAAATATCAAATATTTCTATATTTTCTAACATACCATCCCACTTATCATCCTTGAAAGTTCTTTTCCCAGAATCTGTTAATATTTCTATTTCTTGAGGACCTATACTCCCAATTGTTTTCCGAGCTTTAATAATTTTAATATTATTATCTTTTAACGACCTAAAAATATCGGAAAGCGTTGTTTTACCAGCCCCGTTTTCGGCATAAATAATGGTTGTTTTTGAAAGTTCCCCATTCCAACTTGAAGTAGCTTGTAATGAATAATTTGCAAACTTACCAACATCTTTAATTTTTAGTATTTTTTTAATCATATTTCTCTCCTCTTAATTTGATCTTCAAAATATTGAAGTTCCCTTTTGTTCATCCTACCAATACCTCATTCAATTCTTCCCTGTCTGCCATTGGCACAGGCAGGTTAGTCAACTCATCTTTTATAATAATTCAATATCCTCTCTCTATCTTCATTTTCCTTGTTGCCCTTGTAATAAATTTCAATCAGTTCAATTCTATCCTCTTCCTCAAAATAGGCATAAATCACTCTAATACCAGAACGACTGCCTTTACCTTTGAGAGAACGACAAGCAAATTTCTTTGCCTTGTAAATTTTAGGTCCTTCAATTTGGAGACCCGGAATTCGAAAAACCCCTCTGTTGTCAATTTTTAATTTATGGTAAAGATTTAATTCTTTCTCAATGAAGGTTTTCAGATCATCTTCAAGAGTTCTAAATCTCTTGAGGAGCTTTTTTATATCCTTTTCAAATTCAGGAACACGAGAAATCTCATCAAATATCTTCATCGTCTCTTACTGAATAGGGAGAAGTTCTGTAGAAAACAGATTCATATTCAATAACTTTTCCATCTTCTGTTGTTAACCAGGGGACATCATTGTGGGAATAATTACTTATTTGTGCGGCATTCATATCAGAAAGTCTGCTCAAAACATCGTTAATTACTTCAATTTCATTAGCTTTCAATTTAGAAAGGTCTGCTTTTCTCAAAGGTAAATACTTGGTCTGTGGATATTCGAAATACTTGCTATCAACCTTTATAATTTCCTCATCTTCCATCATTTTGTCAGCTATCTTTTTGAATTCTATAGGAGTTGGTCCATAGCGATTTTTCTTGTAAGTGACACCCACCAATTGCTCCTCATACTTTTCATAGAAATTGAAATCAATAAAGTAGAGAAGCTTATAGATTACAGTCTCTCCGATATGAGGTTTTGAGCCAATCTTATTGAGGATATAAAGAAAAACCTCTTTGAATTTTTCTAAATTCTTTTGCGGAACGTTGATTCTAATCCGTGGCTTTGGTTTCCCATCCTTCTTGCTTTCTCTTAAAATTACCTCTGGCTCTCTTTTAAAATCCAGCAACTCATCCACAGAGAGATTAAATATCTTTGACAGTTTTATGACTTCCTCAGCAGAGATTTTTCTCTCCCCATTTTCTATTTGAGAGACTGTCGGACGTAAAACATTTAATAGCTCGGCAATCCTTTGTTGATTGATTCCTAAACGCTCTCTTAATTCTTTTATTCTATGTCCAAGTTCAATCATTATGACCTCCCACCCATAATATATATGATGTAAGATAACTTGTCAAGCAAAAGTTTGATTTTATTACATAATTATTTTAGGACTCTCTTTGTTCGAGAATTAATTGTCTGTAGCGAGAAATCTGTGTCGGTTGCAAGTTGTCGACCGATAGCTCTTAGCGTTTTTGGTGTTTTCTGCATAACCCCAAAAGACAATGAGAAAAAGTATTTGACTTTTTGAGAATCATAGGTTTAACTTGTGAAAGGAGGAACTACTATGGAAACCGAAATAAGAATTTATGAACAAGGATTAGAAGAACATCCTAATGAAAGTATAGTTTTGGGCAATCTCCTTATGGCTCTATGGATTGCATTAGGGACTATTTCCTGTTGGTTCTTATGTCCGTTGGTTGCCTGGATTTATCTTGCCTTTGCTGTTGTAATGGTTGGTATCGTGTTGCGAAAGTTGGTTTGCCCGGATTGTTATTATTACGATAAATGGTGTCCGATAGGTTGGGGCAAACTATCTGCTCTGCTTTTCAAAAAAGGTAATATTGAAGGGTTTAGTACAAGTATTGGTTTAAAACTTGCTCCTCTTACCTATGGATTATTAAGTTTAATCCCGCTTATTTTGGTTATTATTTCAATGTTTCGTGGATTCTCAATCTCTAAAATAATCGTGTCAATTCTTCTGCTGTTAATTTCTTTTTATAGTGGAGGAATTAACAGGAAAAAGAGTTGTGCGAGATGTAAGATGAGATTAATTTGCCCGGGATGTGCGGTAAAGCCCCACACCAATGCTTAAGTGGTAAGTTCTGCATTAAATTATTAAAGGGGAAAGGAATTGGAGAAATGCAATACGAGGATATTCTTGAAAAACTAAAGTCTCTATCTAATCCTAAAGCGATAGAGGGGATGGCACGATTTGGGATTAACCCCAAAAATACCTATGGAGTGTCAATTCCAAATATAAGAAAGATGGCGAAAGAAATAGGAATGAATCATTCGCTTGCTCAACGGCTCTGGTCATCGGGTATTCATGAAGCTCGGATACTTGCAAGCATAATTGACAATCCAGAGATAGTAACCGAAGAACAAATAGAGAAATGGGCAAAAGATTTTGATTCGTGGGATGTGTGCGACCAATGTTGCCTGAATCTTTTTAAGAAGACTAAATTTGCATATCAAAAGGCAATTGAATGGAGTTACGAGAAGCAAGAATTCGTCAAGCGGGCAGGTTTCGCATTGATGGCTTGCTTGGCAGTTTATGACAAAAAGACAGATGACAGACAATTTGAGAAGTTTCTTCCTGTCACAAAAAGGGAAGCTTTTGATGAGAGAAACTATGTTAAAAAAGCAGTCAATTGGGCATTAAGGCAGATTGGGAAACGAAACCTTAACCTTAATAAAATAGCAATTGAAACAGCTAAAGAGATTCAACAGATAGATTCAAAAAGTGCTAAGTGGATTGCTTCCGATGCGATTCGAGAATTAACAAGCGAAAAAGTTCAGAGTAGATTACGAAAATAAAAAAGGATAATTCTTAAAGGAGGTAAGGACAAATGAAAGAAAGTAGAGATTTAATTGCATATTGTGGTTTGTATTGTGGAGAGTGCTTTGGATACAAAGGGAAAGTTGCTGACCTGGCAAGAGACCTCAGAAAAGAGTTAAGACAGACAAGGTTTGACAAAACAGCAGAATACCTGTCCACTATGTCGTTCTTCGCGGTATACAAGAACTACAAAGAATGCTATGAAGTGTTGGGAGCATTGGTAAGAATGCGTTGCAAGAGGTCCTGCAAAGGTGGTGGCGGACCACCTTTCTGCAAGATGAGAAAATGTTGCCAAAAGAAAGGCATTGAAGGCTGTTGGGAATGCGATGAGTTTGAAACTTGTAAAAAGCTGGATTTCTTAAAGCCCAATCACGGAGATGCCCATATAAAGAATTTAAGAAAGATTAAGAAAAAGGGAATAGATGAATTTCTTAAAGGGAAAAAACATTGGTACTCCATTTAATTTCTTTCGAGGCTTGGAATTCTATCTTGTTATTATCATTAGTAAGTTCTGATAATTCTATAAGCTTTGTTGATTTTCAGAAATCTTTGATTTATGTTCTTCTTGTTTTTTCTTGACACAGAGTGCTTTGACAAAGTATAATACAACTAATTTGTAGCTCAAGGTTTTCCCGATTCCGATAAATCGGAAACGGGTAGCATTGAAAACAAAAGTTTATGAAGCGAGCATTGAATATTATAATTAGGATAGGAATAAGCGGGGGTCTGCTTTTTTTTATATTCAGGAAAGTAGATTTTGCTGAGATAGGGATAATTCTTAAAGAGGCGAATCCCTACCTTCTTTTGGCTGCACTTGGGGGTTATTTTATTACGGTTGGATTAAGTGCTTTAAGATGGCATAGACTTCTCAGGGTACAGGGAATTAAAATTCCTTATCGTCGCACTCTGGCTTATTATTTTATTGGTTTTTTCTATAACAACTTTTTGCCAACAACTATTGGTGGGGGAGCAGTGAGAGCTCTTTATGCAGGAAAAGCGGATAAAAAAATGAACGAGAGTTTTTCCTCCATGCTCATAGAGTTAATTATTGGAGGATGGGTGCTTATTACTTTTGCTCTTATTGCTTCTTTGCTCTGGTTTAGAGAAGTTCCACTATACGTGGTAATTCTTCCGTTAGCTGGAGTTTTTATTTTGGCAAGTGTTTTGGTTTGTTTACTTTTTGAGCGGGGATTTATGAGTAAATTCAAGGGTATAATCGAAAGAATTAGTGTCTTTGGGATTAGGGATAAAACAAAGGAATTTTATAATGCATTGCATATTTATAGAGACAAGAAAAAACAAATAGTTGAAGCTCTTCTGCTTTCGTTTGTAATTCAATTTGTTATTGCGTTTATGAATTTAGCAATTGGAATTGCACTTGGATTTAAGCTTCCTTTTATGAGCTATATAATTTATCCTGTAATAATAGGGCTCTTAACAACAATCCCAATTACAATGAATGGATTAGGAATAAGGGAATGGGGTTATGGATTTTTCTTTGCTCAAGTGGGACTGACAAGCACAGAAGCTGTAACCCTTTCTTTGCTTTTTTATATAATAGGGGTGATAGGAAGTCTTGTGGGAGGCGTTATTTTTCCATTTATGAAATTTTCGGTCACAGACTCTGTGAGTCGCAGACCCGCATGGGAGGCAAAAAGAAATGATTAAGAATATCCTTGTTCTTGCTCCTCATACCGATGATGGGGAGTTTGGGTGTGGTGGAAGCATTGCCAGGTTTGTAGAGGAAGGCAAAAAGATTTATTACGCTGCCTTCTCTGTATGTGAAAAGTCAGTCCCTGCAGGGTTTCCTAAAAATATTTTAGAAATAGAAGTAAAAGAAGCAACCAAAGTTCTTGGAATTAAGACGGAAAATCTTTTAATTTATAGATATCCTGTAAGGGAGCATCCTCAAAACAGACAGAGAATTTTGGAAAATATGGTATTGCTGAGGGAAAAGATTAATCCAGACTTAGTATTTATGCCAAGCAGTAGTGATATTCACCAGGACCACCGTACTGTTTATGAGGAAGGCTTGAGGGCATTTAAACAAACAAGTATATTAGGGTATGAACTTCCTGGGAACAATTTAACATTTAGCACAACTGCCTTCATATATTTAGAAGAGAAGCATATAGTCAAGAAATTAGAGGCATTTAAAAAATACAAATCGCAATTTCATAGACCTTATGCGAACGAGGAGTTCATAAGAAGTTTAGCTCGAACAAGGGGAGTTCAAATTGGCGCTCGTTATGCAGAGGCGTTTGAAGCGATTAGATGGATTATAAAATGAGAGACGCGACAGTTCTTGTAACCGGAGCAGGTGCACCCGGAGCTCCAGGCATAATTAAAAGTCTGCATCTTGTAAAGGAGCGGAAAATAAGGATTATCGGCGTAGATATGAGCCCAAATTCTATAGGATTTTCTCTGATTGATAAGAGTTATTTGATTCCTCCTGCTCTTGACAAGGAATTTATACCAAGTATTTTAAGAATATGTGAAGAGGAGAAAGTAGAAGTCCTTATGCCTCTTGTAACCAGAGAACTGATGCCTCTTGCCGAGAATCTGGAGAAGTTTACAGAAATAGGTGTTAGGGTAAGCATATCACCCCCTCAAGGATTACGGATAACAAATAATAAGTATCTTTTGATGAATCATTGTTCTCGTAATAATATCAAAGTACCTGTTCCTGAATTTATACCTGCCAATAGCTATGAAGAATTTAAAGAGGCAGTATTTAAACTTGGGTATCCGAGAGTCAATGTATGTTTTAAGCCACCTGTTTCTAATGGGCTTCGTGGGTTCAGGATATTAACTCAAGAAATTGACAGATTAGATTTGCTAATTAACCAGAAGCCCATGAATACTGTTACGACTTTAGAGGATATAGAGCCCGTATTAAAGAATGCAAAAGTTTTTCCTGAACTCGTAGTTATGGAATATTTACCCGGCAAAGAATATAGTGTGGATATTTTAGCGGATAATGGAAAAGCCCTTACAGTAATCCCTCGTTTGCGCGAGAAAATTAAGATGGGCATCAGTTTTGTTGGAACCACCATAGAAAACAAAACAATAATTGAGGCCTCTAAAAAAGTAGTTGCAACTCTTAAATTAAATGGTAATATTGGCTTGCAATTCAAGAAAGATGAAAATGGAATTCCCAAGCTTATTGAATCAAATCCCAGACTCCAGGGGACTATTGTATTATGCACAGCAGCAGGCGTAAATCTCGTATATCTGGCTTTAAAGCTTGCTTTAAGAGAAAAAGTGATGCCTCCTGAGGTAAAATGGGGAGTTAAGATGATACGTTACTGGGATGAGGTATATTATGATGAAAGAGGACAGGCATATACACTCTAATTTTTCGGACGGATTGAATTCTCCGGAAGAAATTGTAAAAACAGCAATTAGTACAGAATATGAGAAAATTTGCATAGTTGACCATGTTAGAGAAGATACAAAATGGGTGCCAGATTTTACTCACGAAATTTTGAGATTGAAGAAAAAGTATGGCAGTAAAATAGAGATATTTTCTGGGATAGAAGCAAAAGTAATAAACTTGAAAGGAGACTTGGACTTACCGAAAGATATAGATAAGATTGATTTTATCTATTCTGCATTTCACAGAATACCAGCAGAAGAAAGAGAATACTTGCCTTCGCGAGAAATATCTGTGAACAAATCAATGGCTCTTGCATTGTGGTTCACTGCTATGAAGGCAGTATTAAAGAATCCTATTCCAAATGTAATTGCTCATCCCGGGGCTATTCTTTATGACCACGGAGTTTATATACCTACAAAAGTGATAGATACCTTGATTAAAGAGGGAAAGAATAAAATCTTTGAAATAAATTTGAGACATCGTGCACCGAGAGGGAAGCTCCTTTCAAAACTTTTAGATGGAAAATTCAAGATTTTTTATGGAAGCGATTCTCATTCAGTAGATGAGCTTCTCTTTTGGGAGTCTTTAAGATGGAGAAAATTTTGAGAAATCTTATAGCTCATAAGGACTGTATAGCCACAGTTCTATTTACGGTGATGTTAGCGATTTTTCCCCGAGCGGTAATCGCTGAGCGCATTTTATATGTAATGGAAAACGAGCATCTCAATCGTCTTGCTAAAGTGACTATGGGAGGAGGCATTCTTGAACATATGGATTTTTGGTATGAAGTTGAATTTATGAGCATTGACTATGATAAAGAAACTAGAGATTTGTATCTTGCTTGTTCAAATTCTGCTAATTGTGTATACAAAATACCTATAGCAGGTAATACTTTTGGCATTCCCGTCATAGTAGTTAGTGGTGTACAAATGGCTGAGGGGATAGATGTTTCAGAAGTAAAAGACCAATTCTTTGTAGGTTCCTACGACCAAACTTGCAAAGTACTCAGGTTTAATAGAGACGGTACCAACAAGTTCGTATATTATTCTATGGATTTTGACCATCCGAGGTCTGTATTTTTTTGTGAAGCTGAAAATAAACTTTATGTAGCACCGTGCAATGGCAGTAGCACACCTCTTGCAAGATGTAATTATGATAGTACAGGTTTTGAGACAGGAGTTCACGCGGGTACAGTTTACGCTGCAATATTTGTTCATAAAGATGGGTATATAACCAGGAGTTCCAGTAACCATAAAAAGCTTATAAAGTCTAAGTTTGATGGAACGAATGCTACTGAGCTTGGAGGATTTAATTACATACCGGATTTTGATTATGACCCAGACTCTGGCTACTATTATGTTATAGACCACGCTTCAGGAAATGATAGGATAATAAAGACGAAATTAGATGGTTCGGGTTGGACAATAAGAGGACTTGATACCTCCTGTTATAGAAGTATTACACTTGGCTCGATGGAACCTAGTTCAGTAGAGGAAGCGTTCGCAATAGACATAAGA
>JAGMCN010000033.1 GCA_023129235.1 Caldifarciminota bacterium
TTCTGAATACGCTTTCCAGCCCCATCAATTACTATGAGAAATTCATCTTTATAATAAGACCATCGTTCTCCTTTATCCGTAATAGCAATCGCAATTGGCTTATTCAAGTCTTTTATTTCCCTTACAAAACTGCCACCAGGGGTAAAAACCTGAATTCTATTATTTCCACAGTCAGCCACCCATATTTGCCCCTTTGAATCAACTGCAACATCCGATGGATGGTCAAATTCAGATGTATCACACCCAAATCCTCCAATCTCGGTTACCCATTGTATCCCGATTTGTCGGGATACATTCTTAAGGTGAACCACACGATGGTTTTCAACATCTGCTACATAAATATCTCCATCTGGATTTGCAGTAACTCCTTGGGGCCACCAGAACTCTCCATCTCCACTGCCAAATGACCCATAAGTTTCTATTTCCTTGAGAGACTTATTATATACAATTTGATTTGCCCAAGAGTTTGTGCAATAAATAGTAAGTTCATCATCGTCCTTATGGGTTTTAGGGTCGTCAAGAGTCTTGAGTTTACAACAAGCGATTCCTTGCGGTTCTTTAAATGAAAGTGATTTACCAAAAATTAACTTCAGTTCAAAAGGCGTGGCGCGAGTGTACCCCATCGTATGCCCAAATGGTGGATGAACAAGAGTTGTAGGAGCGAGAAGTTTAAAATTTAAGATTAAAAATGCAAAACTAATCATAGAGATGTGCCGAGAAATTTTGCTCCGAGAGTCATCTCAAGAGAATAAGTTTCCGGACTTTTCGGTATTCCCGACCCATTCCATGTCGGAATAGGTCTCCATATTCTAAACGACAGAAATAAACGCCAGAAGATAACTTTTTATTATGCGAATCTTTACCATCCCAAACTACTTCGTGGTTCGTGGTTCGTGGTTCGTGAATCGGGAATTCTTTGATAAGTCTGCCAGCGAGGTCGTAAATTTTCAAGGAAACGTATTCGCGGTTCGTGGTCGGGAGGTTTGGGAGATACGGAAATCTGAGACGAATAATGGTACGCTTAATAAATGGGTTTGGATAAATCGTTAATCGGAAATCGTCAATCGTAACTCGTAAATCCTCTTCTCCTTCCATCAATGAATCATATTTCTTCTGTGCCATATCTGCATTATATTTCAGGTCATTTAAACTATCTCCTCCAAGTATAGCAACTGCGATTACAGTATCCTCTCCGACTTCTAAATCAAAAGGTCCAGTTGATGCAACAACTGACCAATCGCGAGCACTGTCTGAACTTGGAAAACTCAAAGTTCCATTAAGAAACTTAATTTTAAGAGAATCTAAAATATACCCCTGTGGAGATATATAATTTGAATAGCTTATAGCACTGAGGTTGGAAGCAAAAGTTGGGTTAAGCACTGAAACCCCTACATACTCAGCATGAGAATTACTCCACT
This sequence comes from Caldifarciminota bacterium, assembly GCA_023129235.1. GTDB lineage: Bacteria > Hydrothermota > UBA3073 > JACQXS01 > JACQXS01 > JAGMCN01. The sequence goes on from JAGMCN010000033.1 coordinate 1,419, forward strand.
GGTAAACTAATCTGCGAGTAGAATCAGTTCCTACATTATTGTCCGAAGAACTCCACTCATCCAAATCAAAATCCATAAATTGCCCGACGAACAATCCATTAACTGGAGAAGAGCCGTTATTTTTTAGAGTATATTGCATTATTACAAAATCACTATAAGATGTATCCTGCCATGCCCAGGATTTCTGGGTAATAGTTATTCCACAGGGTGATGAATGTCCGGAGTCATCATATCTTGCCCACCCATCCTGGTCAGAGTATTTCTTATCTCCCATTCTCAATTTGCCATCAGGATTTAAAGTTACTTTCCAATCTCCCGGTCCTTCACCACCATAATCGCGATTTACCACATAATCCACTGAATTCCCTACCCACAAAGACCCTATATTGAGCCAATTTGTGCCGGGGTTAGGATAACAGAATCCACTACCAGCACTACTTACTGACTCTTTTCCACATATACCTTGACAGGTAACAGTGAATTTTATATTTCCTATATTATGGTCTGCGAACATTACTCCCGGAGGTCCTGTCTGGACAGTAAACGAGTCAGTCCATTCCCAGCTCATACCGGTAATATGAAGCTCAAAATCTACATTCTCTCCTATTGGCGTGCTTGGATGAAGGAAAACTCTATACGGGCTTCCGACATTAAGTTTACCAGTTGGTATGTTTCCAAAATTAACTGATGAGTCAATAACTGTAACATAAGAATTGTCGGTACAGAGTTTTGCAGAAATATCAGTTGCATCTCCTACCCCTTTATTTTCAAGAGTTACAATCAGGTCTGTCGTTTCCCCTGATTCCCAATATCCATTTGGATTTTGAGCACTTGAATCATCAATCTCGTATTCCTTATACGCAATGAATGGCACACCAACCGCAATGTGTATTGAGTCTATCCATACATTGCTTGAATCATCTGTAATCCTGAGTCCAAATGGTATGATATGACCATTCGGGCATCCTGCTCCTACCGTAAATCTGTAAGCACCACTTGAGAGAGCAGTATCGCAGGATGCAATATTTCCATAGTTCTGAACAGTATCTGACAGAGCAACAACAAACGAATCGAATGTAGAGAGTGCAGATTCCACTCCATATGAAGTCTCAGTTCCTATATTCTTCAAAACAACCCAGAGTTTAATTGACTCACCCGGATTCACATACCCGTCTCCATTACCAGCAGAATCATCAATTAGATGGCTTTTATACATTACATAAAAATCTACTGAAATTACCTCACAGTCGCCAATGTAGGTTTCTAAATTATGTCCAGTTACTGTAATCTGAAGAGTGCAAGGTGCAAGATTATGCAGGGTTATAGTTGCTATGCCACTTGAATTCGTATATCCTGTTTCGTAGAATCCTGTGGAAAAAATAGTATCTCTTTTGGCACAAACTAATGCTCCCTTAACTGCACTGTCTCCATCTTTCACAGTTACCTCTAAATCGTAATATCCTATAGGGATAACAGATGAATATAAAACTGTAATTGGATGTGGTGTATCCCAGTAAATATCTATACTCCCGTCTCCCATCAGGTTATACATCTCAAAATAACGACGGGTGCTACCCATAGGAGTAAAATCCCCATAATACTCATAGAACAGCAACTTACTTTTATTTATTATGCCCATAGTCCAGGTGAATTCTGAATCAAATACTGCATCAAACATCTTACGTTGTAAAATATCATCTTCCTCCCAGTAAGAATAGACGGATGAAGCAAAATCTGCAATTGCTCCATTGTATCCGCTACGAATCCAGGATTCAGAAAAACATTCTGCTACTTGGTATCTCCCTGACTTACAGGCGAAAGTTCCTACAAACGGGGCCTTATCCAAATTAGATAGATTGTGAACTCCAGTAGTTGAGAAATAAGGACCCTGCCATGAAGTTATTGAGCCATGTCCTGAATACATAACCCAGGACCTACCTTCGTTTAAAGCTGTGGTAATCGGTGTTCCTGTTCCACCAAAGCCCCAGAGCGAGTCGCATATCATTCCATAAGCACGACATTTTTCCATACAATACGAATGTGTCCCTTCCGCAGTTTCATGATTATTTCCATCATCTGAGGCAATAAAATAACCTTTGTTGCACCAATCTGTGCCTTGTGTCCATTGGTTTTTCTCATATCTTATAGTTTTCTCAATAAGTTCCTCAAGTTCAGTCTCCGAGGTAACAGAAAGTCTTGAAACATCAATATCAGGAAAGTAATTACCTGTGTCCATTGTGCCATAATATAAATCTGTTGACGGGTTATTAAGAGTCCCTCCAATAAAATGACCTATGCTGTCAACATCTCCTACAAGCAATACAAAGCTTGGAGGAACTGTGCAGGTGTCATATGCCTCTTTAATATAATTGCGGACAGCAGTTGTATCTCCTCCACCGACTTCTGAAAGTGAAGCTACTTTCACATAATATCCTTTCTGTCGCTTCCACTCAGCAAGAGGAGTAATCGCAGATTCCCAGCTATCAGGAGTGATAATAAGATAACTAATAGGGGTTGAGGGTTTAGGGTTTAGGGTTTCGTAGTAATCATAGTTCACAATAATATCCTTGAGTCTGTGGTCGTAAATAGGAGAAGAATATCGGTTTAATTTAGCATAAGTGGCTCCCCAATTTGCTCCATTCCATTTAATCTTGACTTGAAGAGCTTCTGCAAACCGAATTATATTTCTTGCAGGATTATACGAGACGGGATAAATCTCAAGCAAAGCGATTCTATGTCCCCTTATCTCGCCAATCTCCGTGATTCTTGCTCTCTCTTGAGGTAAGAACTCGTCACGCTCATAATAATCTCTATCCCAGGTGAATTCAGGTCTATATCCTTGAATCTTTAGCCAGGGAGGTTGATTAGGATAAACTGGATACTGTAGGGGTTCAATATATTGAACCTCTACAGTGACTTCCAGAGATACATTTGCACCTTCAGGTATCTCAATAAACTTTCTTATTACAGGGAGCTTGGGTTTGCCAACATCATAAATAATCCCAGCATCTTCTATGGAAAGATCAACAAATTTGATTCCTTCTTTTAGCTTTTCGTGTTCTTCAAATTTAGGGATTGCGAAATCAAGCACTGCACCTTGAGAATTTGTAAATCCCTCAACTCTTATTAAGTTAATTAAGAAAAGTAACCACATCTTATTCAAAAAATCTCACCACGAAGTCACGGAGACACAAAGAACACAGAGAAGTAAAAAATCTAATAAAAACTTTGTGAGCTTTGTGCCTTTGAGTCTTTGTGGTTAATTCATTATATAATATATGTGCTCTTGAAATATCAATTTGTCAAGAAAAACATTCACCGCAGAGACGCAGAGAGATAGAGACTTGAGATAGAGATAGCAGATTACAAAAAAGATTAACCGCAGAGACGCAGAGGACGCAAAGATTAGAGATTGCAGATTGAAAAAAGAATAAAGAATAAACCACGAATGGACACGAATTAAGCGAATAACACGAATAAGAATTTCTTAACCACAAAGGACACAAAGTTCACAAAGATAAAATCTTTTCTTGACTTTCTTGATTTACGGTGTAGGTCTAGAATAGTGATTCAAGGAAAGGGCAAGAGCAGATTCAATTCCTGAAGTTGATACAAAAATACCACAAACGGAGTTGGTCTGGGAAAAATTATTGAAGAAAAGACTTGACATTTGAAAATTTCAAAAAAGAATTAAAGAAACAAAAGGATATGCCGATAATAATAAAAGAAAGGGGGATATAATGTGGTTTCTAATTTCTTTGCCTATAGCCATTTTAGCAGGAGTGACAGCAGGATATCACTATACACATAGAAAAACCCTTCCATCTTTAAATTTCGTGGCAGAAGGAGAAAAAGAGAAGGTACTCAAGAACCACGGAGTAAAGTTGGGAGAATCTACAACTTGTTCAGTATGTGGCAAGAAGATAGATATTAATAACTTAGGACTACTTATATCAGAAGAGGAACATGTCTTTATATGCTCAGACCAACGGTGTATGACTCTCGCTAAGGTTACTTCCCCAGTCAGTCCCTTGAATGTTTGATTTATCAGTCTTTCTTTTTACAAAGACTGTGGTATCCGATACTCTTTTTCCTTCTACTCTATCTCCTTCCTTTTTACAGTTCCTTTCTATTTTTATAAAAATACTAATTACTACACTCACCGGTATCATTAGCTTTTTTGTATTTATTGTAAAAACTGGCCGCAATGCTATTCTGGAAAAATACTATAAAAAAAGCATAAGAGATGGCTTAAAAAGATTTGACTACTTTTCTATCTTCGGCAAAGATACCCCATCGGAAATCGTTGTGGAATCTCCTCAAAAATTTTCTACAATAAGAGCTTTAGTAAAAAAGTTCATATTAGGCGTTTTGTTTAAACGAAAAATTCAACACATCTTTGTTTTTCAGAAAAAGACCCCTGAAGAACAAAAAGCTTTCGTGATACAAAAGGCATTCGAATCCGTTACACAGATTGATTTATTAGATATGAAGTTTCTTGAATCTTTAATATATTACTTAGCATATAAGTATGCGTATGATTTTGGAAATATTGAACAACCCGTTAAAAATATCCTCAGAAGAGATTTTGAATCATGTCCATACAGGGAGTTAATAAATAAATTGGACTCTTTAGAATTTGGGGCTAAAATCGTACTGAATCCCCCACCTCAAGAAAAATCGCTATTGACAAATGTATTATTGCCTATGGTGGTAGAATGGGAAAAAAGTATTATAGCTGAGAGAAAAAAAGAAGCGAAGAGAGAAGAGATTGAAAAATATAAGTCATTCGCTATGAAAATGATTCAAGAGATAGGCGATGAGAAATATGCAGTGGTTTTTATAGGTCTTTCCGATATATCTAAATATATACAAATGGTGAGAGATTGTATTGATAGAACTGATGGCTTCATCATTGCGGCAAGAGGAAATTACATTCTTAAGGCTTCTGCTATGATTACAAGATTATTCGATTTTTGCCAAGGAAAAAACTTACAGATTTCAGCATATCCAATACTGGGCAAATGGGAACAGAGAAGAAGGAATCCAATAGACTGTGCTTGGTATATTTTCGCTAAAACAGAAATATTTCCAGAAATGAAAACCTTTGTTGCTGAAACAAGGGTATTTCCAGAGATGCAAGGTTTTGTTGAGGAAAAAGAATAGGTTTGCCCCGTATCTACCAAAATGAATCTTTTCCGTCATAAGAGTCAAGAGTTTAGGAGTTTAAAGGTTAAAGAGTTGAAGAGTTGAAAGGTTCAAGGGTTAAAAGGTTCAAAGGGTTAAGGAGATACGGAATGCCACCATTTCTGATTATCAAAAGAAAGTGATTTTGAGTTCGAGTTTAAGAGTTCTAATCTGTAAATTGCACCGGGAAGAGAAACCTTTCCATTCTCCGCAATAGTCCTCACCTGTAATAAGACATCACGCTTTCCAAGTTTCTTAATAGGAAAGTCCACCACCTTTCTTCGCTTGTCGTGAATTCTCACAGTGTGGAATATAACTTCGGTCAGAGTAGTAGAGATTGGAATAACTCTGGCGAGATAAGCATACTCATTAGCTTTAATAACCCTCATCCAAATTTGAGCATTGCATTCCTTGAGATATTGATAAGGTAGCCATATCTTAAATTTAATAACTCCATCTCTAAATTCCGGATGAAGAGGTAGGTCGTGAGATAATAAAGGTGGATTATGTGTGTTGAGAGTTGGTTTCCTTATAGGCGTAAAGCCGGATAAAACAAGAGTCATATTGACACTGAGAAAGGCATTTTGTCCCGTCATAATACCTTTTTTTGTGTGTGGGATTAAACAGTGAGAGGATGTGCATTTTCTATCTCTAAATTGCTTTGCGAACTCTTCCCATAAAGCTTTTTCAATGCGTGTAAGTTCGTTCCAAACTTTGGCGAACATAGCGAAATTTCGTCTCGTTTTTTGTTGGAGTGGTGTTCTGGGATTTTTGATTTTCTTTGCCTTGGCTCTGATGCCCGGGACCCCTCGCCAATAATAGAAAACATAGTCACCCAGTTTACCTCTAATAGAAGTAATAAAGCCCGAAGTAGTGAATTTAGCCATTTTAACCTCCTTTTAACTACAAAAAAAGATATGAAACCACAGATTAACACAGATAAAAATTAACCACAAAGACACGAAGTCTCAAAGAACACAAAGATTACAGATTGTAAAAAACAAGAAACTTTTCACCGCAAAGATGCAAAGAACGCAAAGATTACAGAAAAGATTAATCACGAAAACACGAAAATCACAAAGAAAAAGAAGGGATATTCTTTTTTCCATCTTCGTAAGATATATGCTTTATGCAAAATTATTTTTCAATATGAATTTTTATGAACTTTTATGCAGTCTTATGCAGTTTTATGCAAAAGGGGGGGAGTAAACCACGAATTGTCCGAAGGATCCGTATGGACACGAAAAAGATTAGCACACAGATTCACACAGATTAAAAAGATAAACACAGAATGGTCTAAGGGTTAAAGAGTTGAAGGGTTAAAGAGTTGAAGGGTTAAAGAGTTGAAGGGTTAAAGAGTTGAAGGGTTAAAGAGTTGAAGGGTTAAAGAGTTGAAGGGTTAAAGAGTTGAAGGGTTTAAGGGTTAAAGAGATTCGCAATCTTTTAGGATGAGAGAGAGGGCTCTATTAAAAAAAATGGAGGAAATAAATGGGCCTGGATGGACTCGAACCATCCGCCTCACGGTTATCAGCCGTGCGCTCTAACCACCTGAGCTACAGGCCCCTGAAAAGACAGGCATTAGGCAATAGGCATTAGGAAATAGTGATTAGAAAAAAATTGATTCGTAGAACTTGCAGTATATACAATTTGCCGTTTTATCTTGTTCTAATAACCGATGACTAAATAAAGAAAAGGTATGCACCACTCTCTTTGTCAAAATGTATAAATCAAACAAATACTTCTTTCGTAAAATACTCCGTAGAAAGGAGGTGATCCAGCCGCACGTTCCCGTACGGCTACCTTGTTATGACTTTACCCTAGTCACCCTGCTTACCTTAATTCCCACCGAAGTGGGAGCTTCGGGTACTCAGAGCTTCCGTGGCATGACAGGCGGTGTGTACAAGGCCCGTGAAC
>JAGMCN010000034.1 GCA_023129235.1 Caldifarciminota bacterium
TAGAGCACCGGTTTCCTAAACCGGGGGTCGTGAGTTCGAGTCTCGCCAGGGGTAATAGAAACTTAAAATGCAAAAGTCAAAGTTTAAAATTGTTCGCAGAATCCTGTGGACAAGCAGAGAGTTTTAAATAATTAAAAAAGGGGGGAAGAATGAATGAGCCAAAAGCAAAGATTAAAGAGGAGCTCAAGAAGTTTCTATCAGAGAAATTGGTTAGTAGAGTGAAAAACTACAAGGTCAAAGGAATAAGCGAATCTGACACTAAAGCAAAACTTGTAGAACCATTATTTGAGAAATTAGGATGGGACCTTCGCGGAGAAGAAGTAATAAGAGAATATCCAATTGGGTTAGAGGTGAAACCTGTAGATTATTTATTTAAAATAGATGAAGAAGCTCAATTTCTTATGGAAGTTAGGAAAATTAATGTTTCATTAGAAGACAAGTCAGGAATAATGGAACAGAGCAAAGCAAACAGTATTAACTGGTGCGTGTTCACAGATGGGAATAAAATAGAGGTATATAATTCTGATTGGGCCGGAGATGTTAAGAATAAAAAGTTTTTTGAAGTCTCTTTGGAAAAGCTTTCTCAAGAATTTTCTGGGAGATTTGATACATTTTTTGAGAGTGTATGGTTATTATCCAGAGAAAGCATGATATCTCGGGAGTTGGAAAAAGAGGGAGAAAGAGAATATGCCAAGAGAGTAATTTTGGAGATATTTAAAGATGAAGAGACCTTGAAATTCATAGGCGGAAGAGCAAGAGTTAAAAAAGTAAAGGTGAAGATAGTAAGAAATGTTCTTAGGGAATTGGAGATTAAAGAAGCTTTCCCTTTTCCATTAAGGCCCCCGGAGGAATTAGTTCCAAAAGAAAAAGAGGTTGCCTCGAAAATCGCATCTGCCAAAGAATCCCCAAAAACAGTTGCTCCAACTGACCAAGAGGATGTTATGGGAGAGATTATAGAGCATATTCACGATTCCTCAGTAAAAGAGGCTTTTAAGACAGCGATAGATACATTTAGAAAATTCGGCAGGGATGTAAGCGAAGAGCCAACCAAGAAAGTTGTTGTTTATAAGGTTAAAAACAGGGGCTTTGCGAAGTTACATCCTTATAGAAATTATTTTGAGATAAGCATCTTTAATTTAGCTCTTAGGAAATGGTTATCATTTGATGTTGAGCGAGAGACTTTAAACCGACTCCAAGATCGCATAGATAAAGCTAAAGATAGTTACAAGGAGCTCCGAAAAAGGAGATGAATCTACCGGATAAAATAAGCGAATGGATTAAAGCCAAAGTAGATGAAGCGGGAGCAAAAGGAATTGTTCTTGGTTTGTCTGGAGGACTTGATTCAGCAGTTGTAGGGGTTTTGGCAAAGCAATCTTTAGGGAAAAATGTATTAGGAATCATAATGCCCTGTCATAACGAGCAGGATTGCGAAGAAGATGCTAATCTCATCGCAACAAAATTCAAGATTAAGACAGCTCGCGTGGTTCTTGACAAGATTTTTGATGAACTCCTCAATGTTTTGCCTGATGCATCAAATCTAACTCAAGCTAATTTAAAGCCAAGACTCAGGATGCTTATTTTATATTATTTTGCGAATAAACTAAATTATCTTGTGGCTGGGACTGGCAATAAGAGCGAGTTAACGGTCGGATATTTCACAAAGTATGGAGATGGGGGAGTTGACATTCTTCCTTTGGGTAGACTTTTGAAGACTCAGGTAATAGAGCTTGCGAAAGAGCTCAAAATACCTCAAAAAATAATAGAGAAAGCTCCTTCAGCAGATTTGTGGAAGGGGCAGACAGACGAAGGAGAGCTTGGAATTTCGTATGCAGAACTTGACAAGACTATTCTGGCGATAGAATCTGGCAATCCAGAAACTACAGACCCAATGGTTTTAAACAAGTTGCTCAATCTAATGCAAGCTTCAGAGCATAAAAGGTTGCCTGTCCCATTTTTAAAAACCTGAATTTTTTAGAATTTTAAAAATTAAGGTGAGAGAAAAAAGAATATCATCGCTTTTTTGTTTAACCTCTGCAATATTTTCAATTCTCCTAATAAGAATTATTGCACTTCAGCTAATGAATGTCCAAAAATACAAACGACTTGCAAGAGAAAATTATGTAAAACCTCAAGTTGTAGAATCGCCAAGAGGAATAATATATAGCAGAGACAGAAAAGTACTTGCCGAGAATATTCCAAGTTATACAATTATTATAGATTCTAATCGGATAACAGAAGAGGAATATAGAGAATTTTCTTCATTTTTGAAGTTGCACAGCCATCCGGATAGTGTACCTTTACAAACTGGAAGCCCGTGTCACTATGTAATAAATAAAATTCCTTTCTCAATAGTTTGTGATATTGAGGAACACAAAGAGGATTTTCCAAATGTTTCTATAATAGCACGTCCAACAAGAAGATATCCTAATTATGAGATTTTTTCACACCTTTTGGGTTATACATCGGAGATTTCAAAAAAAGAGCTTAAAGCTCATCCCGGCTATAGATTAGGAACTACTATTGGTAAGTCAGGGATAGAAAAAAGTTATGAAGAATTTTTGCGTGGCAAAGATGGAACGAAGTATATAGAAGTGGATGTAAGAGGTCGTGAGCTCGAGCTTATATCTTATGTTTCTCCTGAGCCGGGTTGTGATATATGGCTTAATATTGATGCAGAACTTCAAATATTTGCTTATGAGATTTTGCCAGATAGAGGAGCTTGTGTAGCAATGAACCCTCAAAGTGGTGAGATTCTATTGTGGGTATCAAAGCCGGGATTTGACCCAAATTTTTTCTCTGGAGGAATCCCTTCTAAAATATGGAGAGAATGGAGAGAAGATTCTCTTTCTCCTCTTTGGGACCGGGTAATGAAAGGATGTTTTCCTCCTGCTTCAGTTTTTAAGCTTATTACTGCTGCCGCTGGACTTGAAAAAGGAATAGTAGGTCCTCATACTAAACAACCAGTGCAATGCAATGGAAGTATGATGATTGGAAGAAGGGAATTCAAGTGTTGGGAGACTCACGGCTCTTTAAATTTAATAGATGCAATCGTTTACTCTTGTGATGTCTATTTTTACCAACTTGGAATCTTGCTTGGCGTCGAGAGAATAATGAGTCAAGCTAAAAAAGTTGGGCTTGGGGAGAAAACAGGAGTAGATATTCCAGGTGAACTTACTGGACTTATACCCTCAGAGAAATGGTATGACAAAAGATATGGCAAAGGTAGATGGAGTAAAGGAATTTCAGCAAATCTGTCGGTAGGACAAGGAGAGATACTTACCAGTCCACTTCAGATTTTGTATTTTGTATCAGGAATTGCTAATCGCAAGGTTTTGAATACTCCGAGAATTGTAGCACGAGCAATAAGTTCAGATGGAGAAGAAGTTTTTTCAAACACTCCACATTCTCGTACTCTCCCGTGGAGTGCTGAGACAATAGAAGTTTTAAGACAGGGGATGTTAGGAGTTGTGGAGAGGATTGATGGCACAGGAGGATTGGCGAGAGTTCCGGGAATAAAGGTAGCTGGGAAAACGGGAACAGCCCAGAATCCCGGCGGAGAGCACCATGCATGGTTTGTAGCTTTTGCCCCTTATGATAACCCTGAGATTTGTGTTGTGGTATTTATTGAAAATGGAGGGATGGGTGGTTCAGTAGCAGCCCCAATAGCAGGACAGATACTCAATAAGTTTTTCTACAAAAGTAAAGAGAGAATTTCTAAATCCGAAATCCTAAACTCTAAACAAATTCAAATGACCAAAATTCAAGACATATGTTTTGGATTTTGAATTTAGATATTGTTTAGGATTTAGTGCTTTGAATTTAGGATTTATAAAAATAAGATGGATTTTTGGGAAAGAATAAAGGAAAGAGTGCTTGTTGCTGATGGAGCAATGGGAACTCTTCTTTATGAGCGCGGAGTGCCAAAAGGTCATTGCTATGACGAGCTTAATCTGTCCAATCCAACACTCATTCAAGAAATACATAAAGCTTATCTTGATGCTGGTGCTGAGCTAATTGAAACTAATACCTTCGGGGCAAACGAGTATATTCTCTCAAAATACTATGACCTTGGTGAAAAAAGCAAAGAAATTAACTATAGAGGTGCGAAAATTGCAAGAGAAGTAGCGAGGGATAAATTTGTAGCTGGAACTGTAGGGCCGGTTACAAGACCACTTGAATCAAGAGAAAAGTTACAGTCATCAGAAATAAAGGAGATTTTTACATCACAGATTCTTGCTCTTCTGGAAGGAGGAGTAGACCTCATTATCCTTGAGACTATGGCTTCTATTGATGAGCTTCTATTGGGATTTCGGGCTGCAAGAGCAGTATGCGACCTACCTATAATATGCCAACTTTCATTTGCTGAAGATGGTCGCACAATTTTAGGTGTTGACCCTGTAGAGGCATCTATTAGACTTGACAAAGAAAAAGTCCAAATAATAGGTGCTAATTGCGGAATAGGACCCCAGAGCGTATATGAATCCATTCAGCGTATGGGGCATATAACTCAGGCAACACTTTCAGCACAACCAAATGCAGGTAGAGCAAGTTGGACTGGAGAAAAGTTTGTGTATCCTGCTACACCAGAGTATTTTGCAGACTACGCCAAACGTTATGTGAGTAGCGGAGTCTCGATAATAGGTGGTTGCTGTGGAACTACTCCTGCATACATATCTGCTATTAAAAACGCTGTTGAATCCTTAACTCCGAAGCCCAGAAAAATTGTGCAAATAAATGTAGGAGCAGGGTTGAAGCCCACTCCTACCGGTAGGGACGAGGTTACCTCGCCCCTACAACAAATGCTTAAGGAGAAATTTGTTCTCAGTCTTGAACTTGAGCCACCAAAATCCACAAATGTTGAAAAAGAGTTACTCACAGCTGAAAGTTTTAAAAACTTAGGTGGGGATTGCGTTAATATATCAGATAATCCTATGGCGAGACTCCGGATGAGTCCTATTCCCCTTGCCCATATAATTCAGGATAAAGTGGATATTGAGGTAATCCTACATTTTACCTGTAGAGACAGAAATCTCCTCGCAATTCAGTCTGACCTGATTGGAATGCATGCTCTGGGAATTCAGAACATACTTGCCCTAACAGGTGACCCACCATCAGTCGGGGATTATCCATTTGCAACAGCTGTTTTCGAAATTAACTCTGAAGGGCTTGTAGAAATCATAAACTCTCTTAACAATGGAACAGACTGGCTCGGCAATCCAATTCCTAATCCAACTTCTTTTTTTGTGGGTGTTGCGAGTGGTTTAGACGGGCTATCCCGCACAAAGAAAAAAATAGCCAAAGGAGCAAGATTTATTCAAACTCAACCAATATTTGATATAGAGAATTTCCGAAAGTTTGTCTCGGAGTTCCCTGATATTCCTGTAATCGCAGGAATTCTTGTGCTTGGGAGCTTGCGACAGGCTGAGTTTATTCAAAATGAAGTCCCCGGAATTACTATCCCAGACCCAATAATGGAGAGAATGAAAAAAGGAGCTACTGATGAGGGAGCAATTATTGCCAGAGAATTGCTTGGAGAGTTACGAAAGTTCTCCGATGGTGCGTGTATAATGATTCCAGGTGGAAAATATGAACTTATTAAGGATGTGCTAAAATGAACCACAAGAGCATAGATACCGTCCTCTGCCTTTATGGGAAAATACTTTTCGGGGCTCAATAGTTAGGAATGGGAAAAATGAATATAAAAAGGTGTATTTTTGAGGGTGTTCTGATTTTTGGTACGGCTTTTACTTTATGGGCTGGAGACATTGCAAAATTTAATGATGTCTCTATACTTGATAACGAAAATGCGTATGCAGTTGGAAATAATGGAGCGGTTATGAAAAAGACACAAGATAAGTGGAAAGAAATAAATCTTGCAGTAACTCCTCAAATTAAACAAACTGAATGGGACTTTCGGGGTATATGCTTTGTAGATTCACAAACTGGCTGGATTGTTGGCAATAATGATGAGCAACAAGGTGTTGTGTTGAAAACAAAAGATGGAGGAGAGAATTGGACTGCCGAGTTTCCAAAAGTAAGAGGTAAGGAGCTTCCATTTTATTGTATCAATTTCAGCAATGCAAGTATAGGATATATTGGAGCTGGCAATGGTTATGTGTTGAAAACTGTATATGGTGGTAAAAAGTGGATACCAACTGCCAAGCCAGTTCCTATTAGGATGTATAAGTCTAAATGTAAAGTTATAAGTTTATGGGTAGAGAGAGATTCTCCTCTTGGAGATCATGTGTGGGCTGAGGTAGTTACTGAAGAGGGGAAAAGAATGGTTTCGCGAAGTATAGATGGAGGATGCAGTTGGGATATATGGGATCCTCTTTATGATAAAGAGTTTAGGGAGTTGTTTGGTATGACAAGAAATAATCCTGATTGGGTTAAGCCAAGTAGAGTAGATAGTAGCGAGTAGTTAGTAGATAGGGAAATGATAAGACTTTTAAACAGTAAGGTGAGGATTTATCCCTTGCGAATAAGAATATTTTTTATAAGTTTTATTGTTTTAACTCCAAGCCTCGTATATCCTTTAGAGCTTCATAACCTGGAGCTTGTGCTGGAAATTATGAGACCCGATACCTCTTCAATACATTCACCTTTGGGGATTGGACTTGCCAGTGGAGATGTAAATGGAGACGGGTTTAGTGATATTATTGTAGGAGGAGGGGGGATTGGATACGATAAGTGTGTATGTGTCTATTATGGTGGAGAGACCCCAGACCCCACTCCTGATGTAATTATTATGCAAAAACCAGAAGATGAGGGGAATGCCTTTGGTAATTATGTAACAGTGGGAGATATAAATGGTGATGGATATGACGATGTAATGATAGGCGGTGGTTACCAAAGCCGCGCATATTTTGGAGGCGACCCAATGGACTCATTGCCTGATTTAATGCTAGAGTGTGGAGAATGGATGGGATGTGGTGACTTAAATAATGATGGATATGACGATTGGGCAATTGGACAGTGTGTCTGGGATGAAGGAAGAGGAAAAGTAATTATTTATTTTGGTGATTCTATTCCTGACATAATCCCTGATATTGTCTTATATGGTGAAGAGATTGGAAGAGGAAATTTTGGAGGGAGTATCCAGAGCGGGTTCGATGTGAATGGTGATGGATATGAGGATTTGTTTATATCTGCTAAAGGATATTATGGAAATAATGGGACCTGGCAGTATCAGGGTAAAACTTATATTTATTATGGAGGTGACCCGATGGATACGGTTCCTGATGTTACAATGCTTGGCAAGTGCCCTTGGGACTTTTTTGGTATACCTGCGCTTGTGCCAGACCTTACCGGCGATGGATTTGATGATGCCTGTGTAGGGGACCCACTTGACAATGTGCATGATACGGTTTATTCTTACTGGGGTGGAAATCCGATGGATAGTGGAGTTGATTTAATCTTTAGCGGTGAATACTCTCGCAATCGATTTGGAAATTCAATTGGAGGTATAGAAAAAGTACACCCAAGCGGTTCAAAAGCAGTAAGTATTGGGAGTTGTTGTTATCCTGATCCTTATATTGATACTCTTCTACGTGGTAAAGTTTATGTTTATTTAGGAGGGACATCTCTTGACATTGTAGTTGATGCCTGGGCAGTTGGTGTAGATAGCCAGGAGATAGGATGGGTGGTTGCAAGTGCTGGTGATGTTGATGGCGATGGGATAGATGAAATTATGTTCTCAAATTACGCGGCATTATCTTATATTCCTCACAAAGTCTGGATATGCAAGTATACGGGACCGGGGGTGGAAGAAACCAATTATCAATTAGCAATTAACAATTATCAATTAGCAATTTCTCCAAATCCAGTTGTTCGGAGAGCAGTCATTAATTATCAGTTGCCAGTTAAAAGTAAGGTATCACTGGAAATTTATGATGTTAGTGGGAGATTAGTGAAGAAATTGTTTGATAAGTCCCAAAAGTTAGGGCAGTATGAAGTTATATGGAACGGGACTGATGAGAAAGGGAAGTCAGTGGCATCAGGAGTCTATGTTTTTAAGTTAAAAGTAAAAAGTGAAAAGTTGGAAGTTGAAAGGACAAAGAAGATACTTTTTTTAAAAGAGTAAGAGGAAATAGTAATGCTTAAGAGAGATACAGAGATTAGATATATAAATGTTTTCCTCTGTGCTCTCTGTGGTTAAAAAAGGAGATAAAATGAAAATTGCTATGATGGGTGGTTGGAACACAGACTCAGGTGCTTCGTTTCATGCCGAACTTGTTGGAAGAGCATGGATAGACCAGGGGCAGGGATTAAAAGTATTTACCTTTTACGACTATGCTTTTCACGGAACACAAATTACTGGCAAAGACGAGGATTATGTGGAAAGATGCTTTACAGTATCTTCATATACTCCTCCTAACCTTAATCCTGTTCCTTTTTTAGCTGAGGATTACGATATATTTGTTGTTCAGGACCTTGGGATGCTTCCAAAAGATTTGCTTGGCAAAATATTCCATCGCATAAAAAAGCGTGCTAAAGTAGTGAATGTAATTCACGACGGGAATCTATCGGAAGACCCTGCCTTTTATCAATTTGACTGGGATGCCATTGTGTGCTTTGATGAGAGATACCGAAAGTTTCTTATCTCTGCGTATGACTCTGAGAAAGTTCGTATGATACCGTATCCCTGTCTCCCTTATGCTCCCGGGGACAAGAAAGCAAAAAGAGAGAAGTTAGGTCTCCCACAGGATAAGCATATTATCTTTAGCTTTGGACCGGCTTCAAACTCCACACTTGAAGTTATGCCAAGTATAGCGGAACTGGCTTCAAAATACCCGATATTAGTTTTAACGGTTACAAAGCACAAGGAAGCACTTGAAGGTTTTAAGTCAATTGTCAGTGGTCAGCAGTCAGGAGTCAGTATTGAGATAAGAGAAGAAGCACCTCCTACAGATGAGCTATATGATTATCTACACGCTTCAGATGTGCTTGTTTTTAACAAAACATCTACTCCACAGGTAGTGGTTTCCTCAACTGCCTTCCAATGTCTTGGCTCAGGATGTCCAATTGTGGCAAAAGAGTCAAACTATGTGGAGTTTTTTGATAAAGAGGTGCTGAGGTATTCGGATGTGGACACTTTCAAATCGCATCTCTCGGCAATTTTTGATAAAACGGAGGCATACGAAAGAACACTTGAATCTGCAAAAAAGTATGTGATAGAGAACTCGGCTCAAGAGATAGGCAAAAAGTATATAGAGCTATTTAAATCTTTAATTCAAAAATATTAGTACACAGATTCTCACAGATAGAACAGATTTGCACAGAATATAATCTGTGACAATCTCTCTAATCTGTGTATATCTGTGTGCTAAATAAAAGGAGGAGATATGTTAAAAAGATACGACGGGAATCCAATTCTTGACCCCATACCTTCTAATGCTTGGGAATCGCGGATGGTATTTAACTGTGCCGCAATTCACGAAGGAGGAAAAACACACCTCATCTATAGAGCCAGAGGCGTTGATGGGCATGTCTCAAGATTCGGATATGCAGGAACCAAAGACGGATTTCATATAGACGAAAGACTACCGGAGCCCATATTTATGGGCGACCCCATAAATGACCTTGAGTGCCACGGATGTGAAGACCCAAGATTAACAAGAATTGGTGATAGAATTTATATGTGCTACACTGCTTATGGAATGGTTCCGGGAGTAACAAGACAAATTGGGTCAATCCAAATAGGTATGACATCTATTTCAGTAGATGATTTTCTTAATCACAAGTGGAACTGGGAGAAAAGATGGTATCCTTTTCCAAGAGTTGATGACAAGAATGCTTGCCTTTTTCCTGAAAAAATAAATGGGAAATGGGTTATGTATCATCGTCTTGCTCCTCATATATGGGTCAGTTATTCGGACGATTTAAAGCATTGGGGTGCCTCTAAAATAGTAATGAGTCATCAAGAAGATTGGGAATACTTTAAACTCGGAAGTGGTGCTCCACCAATTAAAACACCTAAGGGATGGCTTTTCGTATATCATGCTGTATCTCGTGAATTTCATTATCAACTTGGGCTTGC
Source organism: Caldifarciminota bacterium (assembly GCA_023129235.1). Classification (GTDB taxonomy): domain Bacteria; phylum Hydrothermota; class UBA3073; order JACQXS01; family JACQXS01; genus JAGMCN01. Next base: position 10,040 of record JAGMCN010000034.1, read on the forward strand.
TCTTATAGACCTTGAGAATCCTGAAAAAGTAATCTGGAGAGGCAAGGAACCACTGCTTAAACCAGAAGCACCGTATGAGGTAAATGGAGTTGTGTCTGATGTAGTCTTTACCTGTGGGGCAGTAGTGAGAGACGATACGCTTTTTATATATTATGGTGGTGCAGACACATCAATTTGTGTAGCAACTGCAAAGCTCTCTGATTTACTTGATTCTATGAAATAAGGGTAAGGGCGGGTTTAAACCCCGCCCTTACTATAAATCTCTATTTCAGAAGGATAAGCTTCCTCGTGCTTTGATAATCTCCGGACTTGAACTTGCAGAAGTAAATCCCGTTTGCCAGCTTAGTTCCAGCGTCGTTTTCTCCAGTCCATTTGATTGTATATGTCCCGGGCTCTTTTTTGGAATTTACAAGAGTCCTGACTACTCTTCCAGTTACATCATAGACTTTGAGAGACACCTTATCGCAACCAGAGATTCCTACTCCATATTTTATGCTGATAGCACCACCAGATGGATTAGGAGCTACCGGATAAAGCATAGTAATGGAAGGGATTTTTGTTTCCTCAACTCCAGGCTCCAAAATAACAACTGGATTGTCTAAATTGGGAAAACCACAAGCTTTACCACCCCACTGATTCTCAAAATAGAAGCAATAGTTTAGAACACCATCTCCTGCATAATCTATTGGTGTAGTAAAAGTATAAAATTTCCCATCGCTGTATGTAGTATCATTAGCATCTAATTCAATCATTGCAAATCGTTCACCTGGCTCGTAATCCAAGTTGTCATTCAAATCAATCAGGACTTCATAAACATAGGGAGAATCATTATAGGCATTTGTATATCTCACTCCAAATTCAAATGCATCGCCGTCTGCACCTGTATCTGGGTCCACTCCATCTGATTCAAAACCAGTGGCACCAACCCATTCTAGATATTCTATAGGTGTATAATAAAAATCCACCGTCGCAGAACTGTCCAAATCGCCTATTGTAAATGTAGTGTCGGTTGGTGTGTGCTCATATCCCTCAATCCAGGGTACAGACACAGTCCACTCTGCATCACATATCTTGAAAGAATAGGTACTATCGGACTGACTTACCTTACCATTTGCTGAATATCCATAAGGCCAGATACTGTCTCCATCTGCGCCAACCCAGATATCTTCGGGCACATAAAAAAGCCCATGTAACATACCAGAAAGTGTGCAGTGCCCATAATTGAGCATAAAATCATTTCCAGGAACATCAACCGTATCTACGGTCACGCTCTCTATACGCTTAGGGAAAGGCAACCACTCCTCGGGTCCCCAGAGCTCAATATTCCAGGTTCCTTCTGGTGCACCCACTTGATAAGTTCCATTTGAGTCTACTGGACTCTGTACTTCAGTTTCCCATGTCATAGGGTTAATTACTCCTACTGTAAATTCAGTGTAATCAGAAACTGGAGGGTCTCCCGGGTCAACAGAAAGACTGCCTGACACAGAGCCCTTATAGGTAACTAAATTCACATAGACCGTATCTCCAAGCCCTGCATTCCATCCATTTCCTCCCTCAATTGCAAATCCTGGTAGAAGTTCATCTTCGTCAAACCATAAATGGTAAGAATCAACTATACTACTCACAGAAATTACAAACAAGCCTGTTGCAGGGTCGCTGTTGATTTCTATATGTCCGACACTATCCTCTGATGTTTCCATCTCGTAGGACTTTGACGGCAATCCTCCATTCTCAGTGATTAAGCCAAATATGCTCGTATCAGTTCTTGGAAGGAAAATATCCTTACGGATGCTGTCACCGACTCCAACATTGAATCTCTGATTCCAGAATTCAGGTATAAGATAATCTGGCCATACTTCTTCCTCTCCCATGCCAAGTCTGTAATTATCTCCAGCAAGCACTCCCATAAAATAACGGCCACTGTCAGTAGATGCCTGAGCTACACCCTCATGGGTATCCTCATCCTCTATACCTATGTGCAGGGTTCTTATAACAAGTGAATCCCTATCATCCTTTATATCCCCATATACATAAGCTTCAGGGAGTTCATACTCAAAGTCAATTCCTGTGACGGGAGCGGTTACATGTAATACAGTATCTCCAGGCCGAATATATGGTGGAATATCATCCGCAACCACTACATGCCAGGTGCCTGTATCTGGCAGGTTTAAAGTATAGTCTCCAAACGAATCAGTAATTGCAGACCACCAGGGCTCTTCGTCCATATCAGTGCAAACCCAAAGTGCGTTAAGCAGAGAATCAGGAGCACTAATACCTTCTATGCTCACAGTTCCTGATACTATAGCTGGTGGTGAGGGATGCGGATTTATAAGTAACCAGTTCTCTGCTGTGCTTGCATCAATGTCATTTGTCACTTTGAACACATAATTCCCAGGTGCAAACGCCATTCCAGTTATCACATTACCAATATCACAATAAAATATCCCATCCAGCACAGCTGATGAATCAGCAGGTCCCTGGTCCCAATCTGTCATTCCATCAATCAGTGTGAACGGACTCATTATCCATAGTTTATCACCTGCATCTATCGTATGGTTAGCATTCAAATCAAGCCACAACTCCGCGGTTAAAGTATCGCCAAGTTCACAATCGCATTCCCATGCCATAGTATCGCCTTGCGTCATCACTGTATCTGGTGAACCATTTACAACAAACTTGAAATAATTGGTTCGCTGTGCTTCCACAGGCAGACTAAAACCAATCACTCCTAAAACTACTATCGCCCTTAAAACATTTCTACTCATCTTTCCTCCTTTCCTTGTATGATTTAACTCATCTCTGCCTTCGTTTATATTCTATGGACACCACCGCCTCTAAATTTTTGTATAATAACCTCAAAAAACTCTCTTTATAGAGTATTAAATTTACATTGTGCCTGTCGTAGGCTCTATGAGTGTTATAATTTCCTGTGTTGCAGACTCTATGAGATGATTTACCTCACCAATACCAGCTTTCTTGTCACGCTTTTCTCATCGCATTGTGTAGTACAATAATAAATTCCTCTTGGCAGAGACTTGCCTGATTCATCGGTGCCGTCCCAACTTACCTTATGGATTCCAGATTCCTGAATCTCATCTACCAGCACTTTTACTAATCTACCAGAAAGGTTATAAATCCTCATACTCACAGCAGTTGGTTTTCCTATTTCATATTCAATGAGAGTCTTGGCTATGAATGGATTAGGATAATTACCCAATATCTCAATTCCCTCAATTCTCTCATTTTCCTCAATCCCTGTATCTTCGCAGTAAATAGCATAAAGCTTATTCCCGGAGCAATCTCCAAAGTAAACTGTCTTATTAGGTCCTATTGCTGGAGAATTCCAAACCTCATTTTCTGTCCTGTAGAAACATACAATATCTCCATCAGATTGCTTTAATATAAAAAGTCCACCAGTCCCTGGAACCCAATTGTCACTTGCTACTCCAATATAAACGTAACCATTTGAGCTCAATGCTGGAGAGGAAGCAATATTCCAATAAGCATCACCTCCGGGAAGATATTTTGCCCATTTCCTTGTGCTATCAGGATTAACGGCATGCACTGTATCTGCTACTGCACCTATATATATCGTTCCATCATAACTTATTGCTGGCGAAGATATAAGAGCTGAGCGATCTCTATTATTAGCTGGCCTTGAGGACAATAAGTATGTCCATTTTAAAGTGCTATCAGGATTTAGAGCATAAAGAGTTTGGTCTTCAAGTGTTGAGAAATATATTGTTCCATCATCACCTATTGCTGGAGAACTTCTAATTTTACCCCCAGCTTGATAGGTCCACTTGCACTTTCCATAAGTAATTGAATCCTCTATAGCATAAAGCTTGTTATCATCTGCTCCTATATATATTGTCCCGTCAGAAGCTATAGCTGGTGAGGACTGAATAACACTACCTATTGAAAATGTCCACCGTAGATTACCATTAGACTTCATAGCATAAAGCAAACCATCATAAGTTCCCACATATATTATACCAGCGTTTATTACAGGCGAAGAGGAACTACCATGAAACCCGAATCCTGAGGATGGAATAGTCCATCTTACTTTACCACTATCTGAATATAGACAATAAAACTTACCATCCCAAGCCGATGTTCCTTCCCCTATATAAATATATTTATCATATATTAGTGGAGAAGAATTAAACTCTAAACAGGCAGGAGCAGAATATTCCCATTTCTTTGCAACAGAATTGAGCCCAAGATCCTTAATTGCATAAACTAAACCAACACCCGCATTCCCTCTATTGCCTATATATATCAGTGTATCATTTCCCTCCACTCTCACTGACGGAGAAGAATAAAAATAGTTTGCCCCACTAAATTTCCATTTCTCATTACAACACTCGGGACCTGGATAAGGACTTTGACCTGTGCGCCTTGTGTCATACTTAAACATAGGCCAATAATCTATGTCTGCACTTAAAACCCCTGCCTTTAAGACACCAAGCAAAAGCACCAAACTTATCAACTTTTTATTCATAATTACATCTCCTGAAAATATGTATATACTACAATTTTGTTAATTTGTCAAGTTCTTTTTGAAAAATAAAAAAAGGGTAGGGTTGAAGCCCTCGCTTCAACTATATGAGAGCGAGGGCTCTCATCTACCCATATGGAATGGAAGAACTGTTCCACAGGAGGACATTTTTGCCGAAAAGTAACATTTTTCAAAAAAAAGTTTGACATCTTGTATTTTCAGGATACATCTTAAAGACTTAAGATGTGTGATAAAAAACTAAAGATTAACAAAACAATGATTTGTAAGGCAACCTTCATTTTATCACTCCTATTATTTTCGGATTCATTGTTTGGTGAGGTATGTGTTCATGTATGGGGTGAAGTCAAAAAGCCAGGTGAATATTACGTACCTGCTGGAATAAATGTCCTTGAGCTCATTTCCAAAGCCGGTGGTCCCACAGAGTATGCGAATATTAAGAACATCACACTTACTCACAGAGAGGTAACTTCTGATAGGATAGTCAAGGTTAATTTAAGCAATTATTTGAAGAAAAAGGAGTTCAAGAAACCCATTCCTGTGGTAGAGAATGGGGATGTTGTCAGGGTTCCTCGCAATAAATGGTATAGATGGCGAACTCTGATAAAAATTGCTGCCGATGTAGCAATTATTGCTAATGCCTATTACTGGTTCTCAAGAGATTAAAGAATTAAGTTTCAGTGACTTCATAAGTGCTGTCCTGAGGAGAAGGCGGATAGCCATTACTTGTTTCCTAGGTGTAGTCATTGCCACAATTCTCTTTAACCAACTTTCTCCCAAAGTCTATGAGGCAGAAACAACTATTGTATTTGAGGAGACCAAGGAACCTATTCCCACATTTGATTTCTCTCAAGCTATTTCCACGAAAAGTTTTATCCAGAATCAAATAGAGGAAATAAAAAGCAGGACCTTATCTGAAGAAGTAACAAGCACTTTATCAGATGAAATCATCAAGACATTTAAGATTCCCAACAAGCTACCTAAAGGATTCACCAAAGAAGAACTCATTACCGCTAACATAAGAAAGAATATATCCGTTACTCCCACCAGGAACTCTGATGTTATACAGATTAAAGTTCGCTCTCGCAATCCATTATCTGCTACAGTGATTGCCAACGCAATAACCAGAGTTTTAAAAGAAAGATGCTTAAAGGTAAAGCGTGAGGAAGTTAGCAGTATGCGTGTCTTCATTGAAGGCCAGCTTGGACTTTTTGAAGACCAACTTCAGTCTGCGGAATTCACTCTGAAAGAATTTAAAGAAAGGAATAGGGTTACCCTCCTGGACGATGAATCCAAAGAGATATTAAAGCGTATAACTGCGGCAGAGGTTTTATATAACCAAGCTTGTTCTGACCGCAAATCTGCAGAGCATCGTCTAAGCTATATTCAAAAGAGATTGGCAGAGCAAAAAAGCGTACTTGTTCCTTCTATAACTGAGGTTGCAACTCCATGGGCAAGGAAGCTGAAGCAAAAGCTGGTTGACCTGGAGGTTCAGTACACCACCCTTAAGATTCAGGATTATCCGGAAAGCCATCCTCAAGTTGTAAAGCTTAAGGACCAGATTGCTCAGACTAAGGAAACGCTTGAGACCAAGATGCTCAAGATAGTAAAGGGTGAGCGAATCATTGACCCTTTATCTGAGCTTCAGGATTTGTTGCAAGAGACTATATCACTGGAGATAAATCTTGAAACCTACAGGGCTAAAGAAAATGCCCTACATAAAACCGTAAATACCTATAACAAGAAGTTGCAATCACTTCCGGAGAAAGAGTACGAGTTATCCCAGTTAATAAGGGATAAGGAAGTAAGCGACAAGATATATGCTATGCTTTTGGAGAAGCACGAGGAAGCTCGTATCACCGAAGCAGGCAAAGTGAGCAGTATTAGGGTAATAGACCCCGCTAAAACTCCTAAGTTTCCCATAAAGCCAAAAAAGAAACTGAATCTGGCAATAGGAGTGATAATAGGACTAATGCTTGGCATAGGATTGGTCGTATTCCTTGAATACCTGGATACCTCCATAAAGACGATTGAGGATGTGGAAAGAGATGTCAATCTCGTTGTATTAGGCTCAATTCCCATCATCAGAGAAAAAAGTAAACTTAAGGATGAGGCAAGTCCGATAACTTCTCATCTCGCTACCAATTTACCATTAAAGTCCCATGCTATGGAAGCATACAGAAGTCTCCGCACAAACATACAATTTACAGACCCTGATAAGCCATTGAATGCAATTCTTTTCACCAGTGCGGGACCGGGTGAAGGAAAGACACTAACAGTTAGCAATCTTGGTATAGTTCTTGCTCTCTCAGGAGTTAAGACACTGTTGATTGATTGTGATTTAAGGAGGCCAGTGCTACATAAGTTGTTTCAGGAAGATAAAGAGCCGGGTGTTGTTAATATATTGGCTGGTCAATCTGAAGTTAAATCCGTAATCCATAAGACTAAAATTGATAATCTGCATATTATAACTTGTGGTGCTATTCCCCCGAATCCAGCAGAGATGTTAGGCTCGCATAGAATGAAGGAACTTTTAAGTGAGCTAAAGAAGAAATTTGATATCATACTGGTGGATTCTCCACCAGTTATAGCTGTTACCGACCCTGTAGTTCTCAGCTCAGAGGTTGACGGAGTGGTTTTAGTTATTAAATCAGGTAGCACAAGCAGTGATGCGGCATTGAGGGCAAAATCACTATTAGAGAATGTAAATGCAAGGATTGTCGGTGCGGTATTGAACAATGTGTGGGTAGAGGGACTTTACGGAAGATACGGCTATTATCATCACTACCATCATTACTATACACAGGAAGGCGAGAAGAAGGGACGTAAATGAAATCTGTTTATTAAATAGGTATATATCTGAATAACTTAGCTATCATACAGTAAATGGTTAACAAAGTCAAACAAGTGGTAAATGTATTTGCTGGAGATAAAGTAGAATATCTTTCTATTGAGAAGTTTGATGCAATCTTAAGAGATAGATATATTTCTCCGTAAATCAAAGTTCCCATATATTTGACAGCTTTTTGGCCGGCAAACGAGAGAATATTAGGCATATGCTGAGGACTTTGCTCAATGACTCAATCATCCAATAAAGTGTTAACTAATAACCTGAAGGTCAAGGAAGAAGAATTAAAGAAAGCACTCTAATCGTATGAAGAAAATTATTTCAAGAAGTAATTCAACGAGAGTATTTGGAAAAGAATATGCCTTATCTTACGATTATTTTTATCAGGATAAAGACTACGAAAAAGAATGCGATTTTATTGAGAGCATTTTCAAGAAGTTTTCAGGTAATGTAAAGACAATCCTGGATTTGGGATCTGGGACAGGTGGGCATGCCTTGATTTTAGCCAAGCGAGGTTATTATGTTATGGGAGTGGACCGTTCTAAAGAGATGCTTGAGATAGCCAAGAGTAAAGCGAAGAAAGAAAACCTTTCTATAGAATTTATTCATGGGAATATAACTGATATTGATTTACATCAGAAATTTGACGCTATAATTTCTATGTTTGCGGTGATAAGCTATCAAACTACTAATTCTGCACTTGCAGGAGGTTGTAAAGTAGCAAGTAAGCATTTAGTCTCAGATGGATTATTTCTTTTTGACTGCTGGAATGGCTCTGCAGTTCTTACTGAAAAACCAACTGTGCGTGTCAAGAAAGTAGAGTTAAAGGATAACAAAAAGATAATAAGGTTTACAGATCCTATTCTAAACACCATGAATCACACTGTAGAAACCCGATTCAAGATCTGGAAGATAGAGAACGATCATTTAATTGACGAGACCAACGAATCTCACTTTATGCGGTTTTTCTTCCCTCAAGAAATCAGGTACTTTCTTGAAATAGCAGGTTTTTCGGAAGTAGAATTTTGTCCTTTTCTTGAATTGGAAAAGACATTAACAGAACACGATTGGAATATGGCAGTAATAGCCAGGAGGTAATTTTATGTCTATTGAATGGATAAAAGATGGAGAACAAGTATTAGCAGTAATTATTCCGTTTGATTATAATCCATCAAAAACAGAATTTATAACCCCGCTTGATTACAAACAACAACTTGGATTTATTGTGTATGAAAGTGGAGAATCTATCACACCACATCTTCATATTCCTATGAATAGAAATTTGATTGGAACATCTGAAGTTCTTTTTATAAAATCAGGAAAGGTCAAAGTAGATTTATACACAAAAGATAAAAAATTAGTGGCAACGAGAACTTTAAATCAAGGTGATATAATACTATTGGTTAGCGGTGGACACGGGTTTAGAATGCTGAAAGACACTATTATGTTGGAAGTAAAACAGGGTCCATATATTGGGGTAGAAGAAAAAGAGCGATTTAATTCATGATACAGGTAAATGAGCCGCTAATTGGTGAGAAAGAATTACAATATGTTACCGAATGTTTAAAGACTGGTTGGATCTCTTCTGCCGGTAAATTTATAAAAGAATTTGAAGAAAAGTGGGCAGCGTATTGTGGCATGAAATACGGTGTTGCTGTAAGCAATGGGACTACTGCTTTGCAAATTGCCATAGGATGCCTTGATTTAGAGCCAGGTGATGAGGTTATAATGCCCACTTTCACTATTATATCTTGTGCCCTTGCGGTTATCTATAGTGGTGGCAAACCAGTCCTTGTAGATTCTGACCCAAGAACATGGACAATAGATGTTTCTCGGGTTGAGGACAAAGTTACCTCCAGAACCAGGGCGATTATGCCCGTGCATATCTATGGTCATCCCTGCGATATGAAGCCAATTCAGGAATTGGCAGGGAAATATAAGCTGGTCATCATAGAAGATGCAGCTGAAGCCCACGGCGCAGAATATAAAGGTAGAAAATGTGGTGGGCTTGGAGATATTAGTTGTTTTTCTTTTTATGCGAACAAAATCATTACTACTGGGGAAGGTGGAATGGTACTTACAAATAATGAAGAATATGATGAAAGGGCAAAGTCTTTAAGAAACCTGTGTTTCAGGAACGATAGACGCTTTTATCATACGGAATTGGGCAGTAATTTCAGGTTAACTAACCTTCAGGCAGCCATTGGGATTGCTCAACTTGAACGAATTGATGAACTTGTGGAAAAGAAAAGATGGATAGGACATAGTTATAATGAAAAATTGAAAGATATCCCTTGGCTGATTCTCCCTATTGAGGAATCTTGGGCAAAAAATGTTTACTGGATGTATGGGATTGTGTTGGATGAAAATATGGGGATGGATGCAAAAGGATTTGCGAGACGATTGCTTGAACATGGTGTGGATACACGGCCATTCTTTTTGGGGATGCATGAACAGCCTGTTTTCCATGAGATGGGGCTTTTTAGAGATGAGCATTATCCAGTAACTGAGCAAATTGCACGACAGGGGCTTTACTTGCCATCTGGGCTTACACTAACAGAAGATCAGATAGACGAAATAGCCAAACGGATCAAAGAAATTTTAACGAAATGAAATTAGAAGCTTCTGATATCAAGAAAAAAGCTATTAAATCTGTGAAATGGACAGCCCTTATGGAAATTGTCTCTCGTTCTATCCAGCCTATTGTTGTACTAATTCTTGCTCGACTTTTAGCACCAGCAGAGTTTGGTGTTGTTGGTGTGGCAATGATAGTTATTGGACTTGCGCGGATATTTCAAGACTTTGGACTTGGGAAGACCTTAATCCAGCGAGAGACAGAGATAGATAAGTCAGCAAATATAATCTTCTGGACGAATTTGACGTTATCACTCTTTCTGTATTTTATACTTTTTATAACTGCACCTTTACTTTCTCAATTTTTCCACGAACCGAAGGTAATAGATGTAATTAGAGTTTTATGTTTACAGATTATTTTTTTCAGTCTTATATCAGTACATCAATCGTTATTTCAACGGAAATTTCAATTTAAACAACTCTTCCTTATTAGATTATTCTCAGCCATTGTCCCTGGTTGTGTATCAATTCCTCTGGCATTATCTGGTTATGGTGTATGGTCGTTAGTCTGGGGAACTCTTGCTGGTACTGCTGTTCAGGTTTTGCTTTTCTGGAGAAATAGTCCCTGGCGACCTAAATTAAGTTTTGATTTTCAATTAGCAAGGCAATTATTAGGATTTAGTAGTTGGGTTGTCTTGGAAGCATTCTTGGGTTGGTTAATTGTATGGGGAGATTCCATAGTTCTCGGTCATTTTCTGGGGGTGAAAGAACTCGGAGTATATCGTGTGGGAGTAACCTTTCTTACGCTTGTTTTTGGTATCTTTTTTAGTCCTATATTGCCAGTTGTTTATTCGATTTTTTCTAGATTGCAATCTAATTTATCCGAATTGAAACAATTCTTTCTTAAAATAACTCAATTGATAGCAGCAATTTCCTTGCCTATCGGTCTTGGGTTAGCTATATCAGCAAAGTCCATTGCATTAGTCATATTCGGTCGGATGTGGTTGGGAATTGAAATTGTTATTTTAATTTTGGCAATCTCCGAATCCGTAGCTTGGCTCGTAGCCCATAATCATGAGGCATATAGAGCTATTGGCAGACCAGATATAAACGTAAAACTTCTCATATTATCTGTTATTTGTTTTCTTCCTGCTTATATATTGGCTGCTCCTCATGGACTTTTTGTATTTTGTTTAGTAAAGTCCGGGGTTGTTATGCTTACCATGTTTTTTCATCTTTTTGTAGCCAATAAAGTCTTGCACTTACCATTTACTTACTTATGGAAACTTATTCGGATACCCTTGGTTGCGGCAATACCAATGGGATTCGCAATTTACGGTATTACTAATGTAATAAATACATATAGTTGGTTCAGCTTGATTTCAAGTATAATAAGTGGTGGTATTTTTTATCTATTAACTCTCTGGATGATAAAGAAAGATTTTGTTAAATGGAGTTTCCGACAGCTGATGGAGATGGCAAGGTAAACATGGAAGATAGGATAAGTATTAGGTTTAAGGAACTCTTGTTAATAAAGGAAATCTTTTAGAGTTGTCAAATGTAGTCAAGATAATAGAAAAAAGTGAACCTGACGAAATCTATAATTTATCTGCCTAAAGTTCTGTGAAATTATCTTTTAACCAACCGATAGAAACTCTCGAATTCAATATACTTAGTGTGGCAAATTTATTAGAAGGCATAAGAGTTGTCAATCCTAAAATAAATTTTTATCAGGCGTCAACCAGTGAAATATTTGGCAAGGTAAAAAAAGAATTTTTACCCGTAAATGAAGACTCTCTATTTAATCCTGTAAGTACCTATGGAATATCAAAAGCTACAGCTCACTGGATTACTAAAAACTATAGAGAAGCTTATGGTTTGTTTGCAGTTTGTGGAATCCTTTTTAACCACGAAACTACACTTAGAGGTAAAATTTTTGTTACGAAAAAATCCTTAATAGTGCTATTAAAATTAGCAGAGGTTTGGCTGATAATTTGATACTGGGAAATTTGAAGGTTTATAGAGATTGGGGATACGCCCCTGAGTATGTAAAGGCAATGTGGCTAATGTTACAACAGAATAAACCACGTGATTATATTATCTGCTCCGGAGAAGCTCATAGTTTAGAAGAATTTACAAAGGAAGTATTTAAAAAACTAAATTTAGATTTCAAGAAATTTATAAAGATAGATAAGACCCTTTATAGACCTGTAGAATTAGAAATTATTTATGGGGACAACACAAAAGCAAAGGAACTTTTAGGATGGCAATATAATATGACTTTTGAACAGTTGATAGATACGCTTGTAAAAGACGAAATTGAATACATGAACTGGAAGTTGCATTAAAAAATGATTAAGGTCTTATTCACAACTCCTGTTCTTGAACATCCTGCGGCAGGAGGTCCTCAACTCCGTATTGAGAATTCTATTAAGGCGTTGAGTAAAGTTTCAGAATTGCATATCATATCAAGAGCACGTCTTGCTTCTATTGGTGGAATGGATGCACAAAGGTTTTACGAGAGCTATTGTAAAAAGTTTCTTTACGTTCCCTCTGCCAAGCGACTCTCAAACAATAGATATATGCGAAAGATTCAAAGAACATCAAGAGGATTTTTGAGTCAAGATTGCAAGTTCATTCTTCAATATGCCGCAAGACATTCCATTAATGTGATTTGGTTTGGGTATGGTAATATTTCATTTGATTTAATCTGCAAAATTAAAAAGAATCGGTATGATATCCAAGTTGTTTGTGATACCGATAGTGTTTGGTCCAGATTTATCTTGAGGGGACTGCCGTATGAGGAATCTCTCATCAGGAAACTCAAAATATACACAGCAGGAAAAAAGAAAGAAAGAGAAGAGCAAGTATTGGTAAATTTAGCGGATATTACAACAGCCGTTTCTGATATAGATGCACAATATTATCGTTCTATTACAAACGTTCCAGAAAAGATTCAACTCTTTTCAAATGTTCTTGATATTAAGGAGTACAATAAAAAGCCAGAACCACCTAAAGATATAAAACGACCAGCGATATATCTTGCGGGAACATTTAGTCCGAAAAGTCCAATGGACAAAGCAGCTTGGTGGATTATTAAAGATGTGCTACCAATCCTTAAAAAAGCAATTCCCAACATACATTTTTATATCATAGGTAGGGGGTCGAATCACACTTTTTCTAACGTAAATGATCCGAATATTACTATTACGGGAAAATTGCCATCTGTACTTCCATATCTGTGTAATGTGGATGTATCGATTGTTCCACTGAGATTTGAATCAGGAACGCGGTTTAAAATCTTGGAGGCAGGTGCTTGTGATATACCTGTTATATCAACTACTTTGGGCGCTGAGGGGCTACCTGTTACCCATGGGAAAGATATATTGGTTGCGGATTCACCTGAGGAGTTTGCTAATTCTGTTATAAGGTTAATTCAGGATAAAAATCTATCTTCGCAATTGGCGGAGAATCTCCGTACTTTAGTTCGTTCAAAATTTAGCATCGAACATCTTGAGATTGAGGCAGGGAACATTTTGGAGAAACTAAATTGCCACTATGACAAAGAATTTCTCTAATTTTATTGCAAGCTGGAGTATTTGGTGTTTACAATATTAGGAGTTGCCAATGACGGAAATACTTTATGGGATCCTCAGCATCATCTTTATGGTGGGTGGCATTGCGGTTGGGAAAATTAGGTTTGGATCATATATCTTTAACCCGCCCGGCTTATACAGTCTTATTTGGGGCATTGGGCTTATCGGTCTCAATTTTAGAATATCAAGTGAATTTTATCCACTAAGCCCTCAGGCAAATAATATTTTCTTTGTAGCTTGGTTTTTCTTCCTTCTGGGGGTAACTTCTTTTGGCCATCTCGCATGTACTTTTCAGGCAAGAAAGAACCAACTTAGTGAGAGTATAGAACAAATAAAGAAATTTTATTTAGTATCTTTGAGTACTTCTATCCTTTTTTTGCTTGTAATGTTGTTCCATATATTGTCCTATGTTAGCATTTATCAATATATTATGTTGGCACCGATGTATAGATTAGCGTATTTTTATGCCGACCTTCCGGGTGCAGAAATTTACGCATTATTCCCTTATTCTGGAGCATTCTATAATTTAATTGTTTACCCTCTTCTTTTAATATCTGCTATTTATGGTGCCTGTTATGCAAACATTGTTAACCCAAAATGGATACTCTCATATTTACCAATAGGAGGTGCAATGATATGGTCCATGATTACTCTTGGTCGATTTCCTGTCTTTATTGTGGGAAGTATCTACTTGTTTGCCTGGATGTTCACGGAGAGAAAAAAAGTTTGGGGAGGAAAAACTCTCCGAATAGGACTATTAATAGGAATTTCTATATTATTTGTCACTTTTTTAGAAAATATACGATTAGGAGAGATGAGAGAAATCACAAAATCTTATGCTTATAGCGCGTCTGGAATGAAAGTGCCTTATCTCATAATGAATCCTGTTTATTCTCAATATGGAGGATTGGTACTATTTTCTGTATGTCTGCCAGAAACAAGATTCAGAGAGTCTTATTATGGAGGGATTACTTTCAAGGAGTTCCTATGGATTAGAGGTATTGTTATCAGACACATATTGGGAGACAAAGATTATCGATTCAATCCAGATGCTCTCGTTGATTTGCAAGAAGGTGCCAAGTACATAGGTAATAACATAAAAACGAACGCCTTTCAAACTTATTTACACGCTCCTTGGCATGATTTTAGGTATTTAGGTATAATTATGTTTCCTTTTATTATGGGTTTTCTTTGTTGTCTGCCATATAGATTTTTTCTTAGAACAGGTAGTTTTTACATGTTTGGTTTATATTTATATTTAATTGTAGTATTTATTTTAGTATCAACTATAGTATGGCGACTCTCAGATATTTTTTATTCTTTGCCTATTTTTTATCTCGTGGCAGGTTATATTTTATGGAAATGGAATAGAAGTCATCCTAAGAAATTAAGGGATTGAGGTATTTTATGAAAATTGTATTCTTATCTCCCATAAGACATTTAGCGAGCATACCATTTGCCATGGAAAGTATCCAGGCATTTGCAGATAGAGAGTATAGGGTAGATGTAATAACCTCTTCCGCCCTTGAATTAAAATATAAACCGAATCATTTAAAAATTCGTGTTATTACTTATCCGGATAATAAAGGATTATTTGATTATCTATTTATTTCTTTTTTTAAAAAAGTTTACTTATATCAAAAACACAACTCGTATGATATAGTTATTGGAATGTCTCAGAAAGGCTTAATTGCTGCAACCTTACTTATGTTCCGAAAACCTGTAATTTATTTTAACGATGAACTATGGACCGGATATGAAGGAAGGAAATGGTACAAAAAAATATATAACAGAGTTTGGAAGTGTATTGAACAGTTTTGCAATCGGCGGGTTACATTCTCTGTTAATCAGGACAATCTTCGTGCAGATTTACTTGCCAAGATTAATAAAATTCCCCGTGAATCTATTATACTTTTACCAAATTCATTTTCAGGAAAAGCCAGCCGAAAGGAAAGCAGTTATCTTCAAAAAAAATTTCACATTCCAGAAAAGTCCAATACTCTTTTATCTATTGGGGCAATCCCGGTGAACTCAGGATATTTAGAATTGGCTGAGGAAGCAAAAAAATGGCCGGAGGAATTCAGATTGGTGTTTCATATGCGACATCCTGTAAGTCCTCAAAAGTACTCGTATGCATATAGAACTCTGGAGTCAGCGGATAACAAGCATGTTTATGCTTCCGTATCGCCTGTGTCTTATGAAATTTTAGTGGATATTGTAGCATCTTCTAAAATTGGGTTAGCTTTATATGGGAACAGAAACTCCAGAGACCTTAATGCTCTATTCATAGGCTATTCTTCCGGAAAAGTGAATTTATATCTTAAACTGGGGATTCCTGTGATTGCACAAGACTTTCCAGGATTTAAGTGGATAGAAGAATCTGGAGCAGGTATTTGTGTGTCTGAATATACAGAAGTTTTTGGTGCTGCTAAGGATATAATGGCCAATTATAATTTCTATAGTGAAAATGCTCTTAAAACATTTAAAGAACGGCTTAGTTTTGACTGTTCGTTTGAAATCATAGAAAACAAGGTTAGACGAATTTCAACTAATAAAAATCTGAAAAGGAGAGTTAAATGAAAGCTTTAGAGAGAGAATTGAGAGTATTTATTCCAGAGAATTTTCCATTAGAAAACAAAGGAGAAGAAGCGATACTTCGAGGTATTGAAGATATGTTATCACAAAGTGGCTTGAGTGTTCTATTTTGTACACTTCCAACCACATGCAACAGAAAAAAAATAAAAGGTAATGTAATAATGTATCCCCACGAATGGATACATTCTTCCTGGTATTATTTGACATTTCAACCAGGTTTTTCATTTCCTGCTTTATACTCAACACTCTGTTGTATTTGTAGACATATCTTAAACAGGTTTTTACCTAATTGGATAAAGATTATGCCTTTGCCTCTGCGATTGCTAATATGGTTAGAGAAAGACGTTCCTTGGCTTCGGAAGTTGTTTCCTGAGCGGTATGAAATGCTACAAGAGCTAAAAAAGATGGATATTGTTATCGCAGGACACGATGGAGTTTTTCGTCCTAGGGAGTATCATATCCTGAATTTCATGAGAGATATGGGACTGGTGTACGGAATTATAGGCTGTAGTTTAAAACCAGGTAATCCTAAAATCGCAAGGATGTATGAAAAGAGCTTTTCTAATAGCTTATTTTTATATTTCAGGGAGAAATTCAGCTATGAGTGGGTACAAGAGCAGTTACCCAGTCTCAAAAAATCTGCAATAGCTCCCGATCCAGCTTTTGCCATGAGACCCGTTGAGACAAAAGAAGTAGATTCTATTATTAAAAAAGAAAAGTTGGATAACATCTTCTTAATGCCAGTGGTAATGATGACCGTTACTGAGAATGTTATGATAAAGAGATTTGCATTTAAGGATAAACAAAAAGTCATAAATAAAATAAGAGCCCATAGATATCTTATGGCAAATTTGGTTCAGCATATTATAGATGAATGGAATGCCTCGATTATTTTTCTACCTCACTCTACAGGTATTACCGATGAATTAGAGGACAGAAGGATTGCAAAGGAAATTATGAAGTTAGTTAAGAATCCTATGAATAGGGTAAAAATAATATACAATGAAGAATATGGGGCGAGGCAATTGAAAGGATTGATTGGTAGGGCTGATTTATTGATTGGTGAGAGAGTTCATTCAATTATCGGTGCTGTGGGTGTCAATACACCATTTGTCTGCATTGGCTCAAAAAATGATTTTCGGATAACCGGGATTATAGGCAACATGTGCCAATGTAGTGACTGCCTCTACTATCTGGAGTCCGCTGCTCTTGAAACATTATGTGCATTTGCAGATAGCATCTGGAAAAGAAAGGAGGCTATTAGAGAGAGACTTAAGAATGTTTCATCAGAGATGCAGGCACAATTAAGTGGGATAGGAAACGAAATTTTAGCCTATGTAAAAAGTGGGATGAAAATAAATGAGAGGTCTTTCTGATAGAATAGAGAAAAATTTAACAATTGAAGCAGTTGTTCGCTCAGAATTATGCTTGGGATGTGGAACATGTGTAGCTCTTTGTCCTAATAATGCTATTGTTTTGCGTATTCGTACCAAGAAAAAAGTTTACATGGCTGAAATTGTTGGAAGCTGTGAGGAGTGTGGACTTTGCTATCGTGTGTGTCCGGGGAAGGGTGTTCCCTTGCTAAGAATGGGGGGAAAATTATTCTCTACTTCAATGCAATCTTCTGTTGGACGATATATTGCTTGTTACTCAGGTTATGCCGTGGATCAGAATGAAAGATTCCATAGTTCTTCCGGAGGATTTGTAACTGCGATTCTCAAAGAGCTTCTCCAAAAGAAAGAGATTGATGGGGCTATTGTAACAAGATTTAATCCTGAAAGATTAGAGGCTTATGCAGTTATTGCTAAAAGCGAAGAGGAAATTGGGAAATGTAGGGGCTCTAAATACTGTCCTGTACCAGTAAATATTATTTTGCGTAGAGTGCTTGCAGAGAGAAATAAGAATAAATATGTTTTTGTTGGACTTCCATGTCATATTCAAGGGCTTCGATTAGCTCAGGATGTCATGCCTATTTTAAGGAAAAAAATTATACTTGCACTTGGACTCTTCTGTGGAGGCATGTTAGGATTAGAAGCTACCCGACAGGTGCTGAGACATAGACATATAACTCCTAAACAAGTATCGAAATTATCCTTTCGTGGAAGTGGATGGCCGGGAGCGATGAAGATTGAAACAGTGGACACAAGAACTTATTCACTCTCATATCCAGAATATTTCAAAGGGCTTGGATACTTAGAGCCGAATCGATGTCGGCTATGCATTGACCCTCTTGCAGAGTTAGCAGATATTGGTTTTGGAGATGCCTGGCTTCCACGTTATGCAAATGATTCTGATGGATATTCTATCGTAATTATCAGAGGATTGGAAGGGGAGAGTATATTTCAACAGACAATTAAGTCAATGAGAATTATAGCAGAGCAAATTTCTATGGAGGATGTTTTGAAATCTCAAAATGGAAATATAGTTATTAAAAGAGCAACTATGGGAGTGCGTCGGGTTCGGTATGCGATATTATTCAAGAAGCTCCCAACATATGATCTGAAATTCCACCTGAGCCTAAAGGCAGTTTATAAAGATCTAAGAATGTATTTAGGGCAACTCATAAAGATGTGGAGTAACGAATTGAGAAGTTACTTTAATGATAGGGTGTCAAAAAAGGGGAAATAAATAATATGAACTTAATGTCCGAGAAGCTTACTCAAGCTATCAAAAATCCTAAAAGAGTATTTTATAGATTTAAAGAGAAATTGACTAAGAAAACATGTGAGGAGTCTTTAATAGATGAATCAATTAGATATTTTCCTTCAAAAGAAGAAGGAATTAAAATTTTCTTTGTGGAATCAAAATATGATTATGGAGATAAAAATAGAGGATTAAGTTTTGAAGAAAACAATTTCCTGCATACATTGGTCCACTCGTGCTATGAAACTATTGTTTTCGACCCTATTCTTACGATGAAAAAATATGGAAAAAAAACGATGAATCGCATACTTATAGAGAGCGTCTATCGTTGGAACCCAGATATTGTATTCTTTGTATTGTTTAAAGATGAGATTGAGTTGGATACTCTGATAGAAATTAGAGATAGTATGGGAATAAAAACCTTAAATTGGTTTTGTGATGACCACTGGAGATTTGATAATTTCTCAAAAATCTATGCTTCCTTTCTCAGTTATGTAATAACTACTTATAAACCAACAGTAGAGAAATATAAATTAATCGGGGTGAAAAATGTGATATTGTCCCAATGGGCGTGTAATCATTACTTGTATAAAAGATTGAAGCTTCCTTATCTATACGATGTGAGTTTTGTAGGGCAACCTCACGGGGATAGATATAAAATAATAAGAAGGATTAGAAAAGCAGGAATAAAAGTTGAAACTTTTGGGTATGGGTGGCCGAATGGAAGAGTTACAACTTACGAGATGATAAAAATATTCAACCAGACAAAGATAAATCTAAATTTAAGTAATGCATCGAGAGGAAAAATAAATCAGATAAAGGGAAGAGATTTTGAGATACCAGGATGCGGAGGACTTATGATTACCGGATATAATGAAAATTTGAAAGATTATTACCGGATAGGAAAAGAAATGGTATGTTATAACACTGTAGATGATTTAATCGAACTATTAAGACATTATCTCAAAAATGATGAAGAGAGAGAAACTATAAGAGAAGCAGGTTATAAAAGGGTGTCGGCAGAACATACATACGAGGAAAGATTTCAGAAGATATTTAAAAAGACATTGGAAGATAGAAACTTGTGAAAATTCTTATCACGGTTGAATTTTACTACCCTAAAATTGGAGGAGTGGAGTTATGGACTCAAACTATTGCTGAATACTTTGCATCAAGGAGACATAAAGTTTATATTGCAACAACTTATTTGGAGAATAGGAAAACAAGAAACTTAAATCGTGTAAATATTTTAGGATTTAATATTAAGGGTAATAAAGTCAAAGGGATAAAAGAATTAACAAAAGGTGATATAAAAAGATATAAAAAATTACTTTTGGAAGGAGGATTTGATATTATTCTCCAGCACGCGGCTCAAACATGGCATACGGATTTAATGTTTGACATCATTGACAAAGTAAGAGCTAAAAAGATTTTAATTCCATGTGGCTACTCGGGATTATCTACACCATTGCGAAAATTAATATACTATAAGTATTTTAAAAAACTACCAAAATACTTACGCAAATACGATCTTTTAATCTATCACTGTGAGGGATATAGAGACTATAAGTTTGGGGAAAGACATGGTTTAAACAAATATAAGTTAATCCCGATTGGCATTAACTTAAAAGAATTTCAAGAGGTATATAAAAGCGATAAAATAAAATTTAGAGAAAAGTATAAAGTTAGTAGTAAATATATAATTCTCAATGTATCAAACCATTATAAGCTTAAAGGTCACTATTTCGCGATAAAAACTTTGGAAAAGTTATTAAGAGAAGGGATGGATGTTTCTCTATTAATTATAGGAAACCCGGCTATTGGCACAAAGCAAAATTGCTATCATGCTTGTCTTAAATATTCGCAAATCAATGAGAAATTTAAGGTACTTACTGATATGCCGAGGAAAGATGTAATTAAAGCTTATACGGAAAGCGATGTGTTTTTACTCAGTTCTAAAATTGAATACTTCCCTGTAGTGATATTGGAATCAATGGCGGGAAGTCTACCTTATGTATCTACGAATATCGGCTGCGTGAGAAATATGGGTAAAGGAATAATTGTCCACGATCCAAGAGGAGCCACTGAAGCAATTAGACAAGTACTTTCTGACAAGAAGTTAAGGGATAGTATAGTAAAACATAACAAAGGTAAAATAGAACACGAGTATGAAATTAACGATGTTTTAAAGCTTTACGAGAAAGCCCTTATAGAAGCTTGATTTCATCAGTTTTTTTAATCATTAGTATGTTTTCAGTATTAATGTCTGTGTATCATATTGAAAAGCCAAATTATTTGGATCTTGCGTTCAAATCTCTTTACGAGCAAACATTTAAAGACTTTCAAATTGTGCTTGTATGTGATGGACCTTTAACAAAAGGAGTAAATGCTCAAATAGAAAAGTGGAAATCTGTATTTAAAGAAAAGTTATTAGTTGTAAGGTTAAAAGAAAATAAAGGATTAGGAATTGCCTTGCAGGAAGGACTTAAACATTGCAAGTATGATATAGTTGCCAGAATGGATACAGACGATTATTGCGACCCTACCCGTTTAGAAAAGCAATATAACTTTTTAAAAAGTCATTTATCTATTGAGGTAGTGAGTTGTGCATTAAAAGAATTTGTAGAAACACCCGATAATGTAATTTCTGTAAAACCAGTATATGAGACACATAAAGAGATTGAGAAAAAGTTTTGGTTTAGAAATCCTATAAATCATCCTGCTGCAATGTTCAGAAAGAAAACAGTTCTAAAAGTAGGCGGATATAAAGATTTGCTGTTTCTGGAAGACTATTATTTATGGAGCAGAATGTGGGTAAATAAATCAAAATTTTGGAATCTTACCGAACCACTTTATTACCAACGTATTGATAAAAATTTCTATAAACGACGAGCTGGGATTACGCAATTGAAAAATGAAATTTTTATAAGGCAGTATTTATATAAAAACCATAAAATAGGTCTTCCCAAATTTCTTGCATCAATAGTTATTCAAGTATTCTTGAGGTCAACACTTCCTGGAATCCGCCGTTTCTTCTGGTCTAAAATCAGAAAAAAGTATAAAGGATACAAAAACATTAACAAACGCAATGATGAAAATGATAGAATTGAGCGAGGAAAAAAGAAAACAAGTGAAGAAAAGGGGAAGAAAGTCTTAAAAGAATTTGATGAAAAGATTATTATTAAAAAGTACTTGGAAGTTCTGCCAGAGATTAGTGAATTAGATAATAGGGGAAAGATGAAACCACAGATTTCACAAAATTACATTGATTCAAAAGCACAGGAGTTGTAATGTTAGAAAAGACGAAAATATCAAAGACAAATATTGAATGTTATAATGCGTGGAGAGTGAATGGATTAAGCGTAAGTCCATTTGTATTTGTGATTAAAAAATTATCGAAGATTTTGCAATTTCCTTTTTTCAACCGCTTACAGAGTCTGTCGCAGACTCAACGAGCGACAGATGAATCCGTCAGTTGACGGAATAGACACAGATGCAATCTAAATGAGAAACAATCTCAAGTAATGTATAAAGCTACAGACTCGCATGAAATAAAAATGTTGACTTTCATATTTTTAATATATGATTAAACAAGATGAGAAAGAAAGCTCTAATCACGGGAATAACAGGTCAGGATGGTTCTTATTTAGCAGAGTTCTTACTTTCAAAGGGATATAAGGTTCACGGAATTATAAGAAGAACAAGCACTTTCAATACATCCCGTATAGACCATATTTATCAGGACCCTCATGCCCCTGGGACGAAATTGTTCTTGCATTACGGTGACCTTATGGATAGTGAACAGATAAATGACATAATTTACAATATAAAACCCGACGAAGTTTATCACTTAGGTGCCCAAAGTCATGTAAGAGCGAGTTTTGATATGCCTGAATACACTGCTAATGTCACGGCTCTTGGAACAACCCGAATTTTAGAAGCAATAAGAAGAAGCGGAAATAAAATAAAGTTCTATCAAGCGTCAAGTAGTGAGATGTTTGGCGCGTCTAAACCGCCTCAAAATGAAGAATCGCCTTTTAAACCACGCAGTCCCTATGCCTGCAGTAAGATCTATGCTTATTGGATGGTAGTAAATTATCGTCAGGGTTACGGTCTTTTTACCTCTAATGGTATCTTATTTAACCATGAAAGTCCTCGTCGGGGAGAAACTTTTGTAACTCGCAAAATCACACGTGCCATCGCTTCGCTTCTCGCCAAAAAACAAGATTGTCTTTATCTGGGCAATCTTGAAGCCAAGCGAGATTGGGGATTCGCACCTGAGTATGCAGAGTTTATGTATAAGATGCTCCAGAATAGTAAGCCGGACGATTTTGTCATAGGTACGGGTGAAACCCATTCTATAAAGGAATTTGTGGAAGAAGCTTTCTCTTATATTGGCTTGGATTGGAGAAAATATGTAAAGATTGATCCCCGATATCTCAGGCCCACAGAAGTGGAAGAATTAGTGGCTGATTCAAGAAAGGCAAAGAAAATTTTAGGATGGGAGCCTAATATACGATTTAAAGAATTGGTGAAGATAATGGTGGATACAGATATGCGAAAAATGGGATTAACTCCAATAGGGGAAGGAGATAAAATCTTGAAAGAAAAGTTTCCACAGAGATGGTGGAAGGTAGATTAGTATAGTTTATAAAGAGAGGGGAGCGAAATGATTTATTTAAAAAATAAAAGAGTAATAGTAACTGGAGGCAAGGGATTCCTCGGAACTCATCTGGTTAAAAACCTGAGAAGTAAAAGAGAATGCAAAGATATTTATATCGCTGATTTGCCCGAATATGATTTGAGAGATTTAGAAGATATAAAAAAAATGTTTGATGACCAGCAACCTGATATTATTATACACTTGGCAGCAGTAGTTGGAGGAATTGGAGCAAATAGAGAAAATCCTGGAAAGTTTTTCTATGACAATGCTATTATGGGAATCCAACTAATGCATGAAGCATATTTAAGAAAAGTAGAAAAATTTGTAGCTCTTGGCACTATTTGTGCATATCCTAAATTCACTCCTGTGCCTTTCAATGAAGAAAATCTCTGGAATGGATATCCTGAGGAAACCAATGCTCCTTACGGATTAGCAAAGAAAATGCTTTTAGTACAATCACAAGCTTACCGCCAGCAATACGGGTTTAATGCTATATATCTATTGCCAGTTAATCTTTATGGACCCGGAGATAACTTTGACCCCAAAAGTTCTCATGTAATACCTGCATTGATTAAAAAGTGCATTGATACTATTGAGAATAATGATGACCACATAGTAGTATGGGGAACAGGCAAAGCCTCAAGAGAATTTCTCTATGTGGAGGATGCAGCTGAAGGGATTTTGTTGGCTACTGAGAAATACAATAAACCTGAGCCTGTAAATCTTGGTGCTGGATTTGAGATTACTATTAAAGATTTGGTAGAATTAATTGTTAAGCTAACAAATTTCAAAGGCAAAATTATCTGGGATACAACAAAGCCTGATGGTCAACCGAGGAGATGTCTTGACATATCAAAAGCAGAAAAAGAATTCGGATTCAAGGCAACGACAGAGTTTCAAAATGGATTAAAGAAAACTATTGAGTGCTCGGCTGGGAACCGCAAGCGAGTTTAGAATTAAAACTTATAAGCCACGAAAACACTGGTAGGGACGTTCAATTGAACGCCCCTACCATAATATAATTTCTTTTGTGTACCTTAGTGTTTTGGGAATTTTGTTGCAGACTCCGTGAGTGGCATTTTGTAAAAATTGCATTGGTTTTGCAAAAACTGCATACATAGATAGACACAACTTGTTTTCAGTGGGTTTCTTAACCTGCCAGACAGACCTCCCTATAAAAGATAGGGGACTCCCCATGAAAGATAAATCTTGCCGCAAAGACACAGAAGTTGCAAAGTTTTATTTTTCCTCTGCGTTCTTCGCGTCTCTGCGGCGAAAATCTTTTTTCTTGACTTTGATATAACTTTTGCTATTAAATTAAAAGTGAAGGGCAGGTTCGCAGAATCCGTTGGACAAGTATTTTGAACAAAAGTAGAAATAATAGTTTCAAAGGATAGGTAAGGATGGGATATATCTGGAAAATATTGCTTTCTTTTATCATAAGCTGTGCCATCCAGTATATAGTAGTTTGCCTTGCTCGCAAATTCAACTTTTTTATAGATAGGGTAGATGACAAGCCCCAGAGGTTTCATAAAGACCCTATCCCAAGAGCCGGTGGGATAGGCATTCTTGTAGGCAGTTTTATTCTGCTAACATCCTGTCCACATTCTGCGAATAAAATAGGTATAGGTATTCTTTTGATTCTATCAAGCTTGCCTTCCTTCTTGATTGGGAAGGTGGAAGATTTAAGAAATAATTTATCAGTTAAAATAAGGTTTCCTCTCTTAATCATTTCTCCTATTCTGGGAATGTTCCTTCTTGGAAATATAGTAAAGGATACAGGGATATTTACTCTCCCAATGATAATTGCAATTCCATTTACATTATTTGCGGTTATAGGGATGACCAATGCTATAAATATCATAGATGGATTTAATGGACTTGCTTCGGGAATATCTTTAATTGCTTTTGGCTTTTTGGGGTTAGCGGCTTACATTGTTGGCGATATTGAACTTCTAAGGATAATAGGAATCTTGTCTGCTTCTTTGCTTGGCTTTTTTGTGTGGAATTTTCCAAGAGGAAGAGTATTTCTCGGAGATGGAGGAGCGTATTTTCTCGGCTTTATGCTTGCAAGCATTTCTATATTACTTGTAAATAGGAATCCACAAATATCACCATGGTTTATTCTTGTGATTTTAGCATACCCGGTGTGGGAGGTCATATTTTCTGCGTATAGGAAAAAGATGGTAAGGAAGAAAAGCCCACTGGTATCAGATAGAGTTCATCTACATATGTTGATATATCAACGCATTACCAAAACACACTGGAAGACATCCGTATATTTATGGATGCCCAGCGTGTTTATTGGTAGTTTAGGAATAGCATTTTCCCGTTCAGCATTGATTTTAAGCATACTCTTGTTAATCTACATACTTTTTTATAATCTCTTCTATAATAGAATAGTAAGGTTTAAAGTGAAAAAATTAAGAAAAATACAAAAGGTTAAGAAATAAAAGATGCCGAATCTCTGAAAAAAGCAGAGAGAAAACTCATAACTCTCAGCTATAATATGAAAACTTATGCTTATGGTTTCCCGCGATTAGGACAAAATCGGGAGTATAAAAAAAGTATAGAGAGCTTCTGGAAAAGAGAAACATCAAAGCAGGAGCTTGTTTCAAAAATCTTCCAATTAGAAAGAGAAATTATTGATAAATATGAGAACAGTGTGGATAAGTTCCCTGTAGGCGAGATGACTTTTTATGATAATATGCTGGACACAGCTTTGATGCTTGGACTTTATCCTTACAAAACTCTTGAAGAATATTATGACTTATGTTGGGGCAAAAGTGCTCTGGAGTTAAGTAAATGGTTCAATACAAACTACCACTATCTTATACCTGAATTTCCTCAAGATTTCTCTCCCTCTCCACAAGATTCTGCGAATAAATTTAAACTATTATGGAATAAGCCGAAAGAAGCATTTGAACGATATAAAATTGGAGCGAAGCGGAAATCCCGTTCCGGCGGGAAGGGAATCCCCTATATGATAGGACCATTTACTTTTTTGAAATTAAGCAAGGGACTTAAATCTAAAGATTTTGAAGACTCCCTGCTCGCATTAGGAGCAATATATAAAGAAATAATTAAAGATTTCCCGGAAGTCCACATTGACGAACCTGCTTTAGTTATGGAAATTTCACAGGTAGAACTCTCTTTATTTAAGCAAGTATATAATGAAATAGGGCATTCTTCTAAAATAAATCTCTTTACTTATTATGACTCTGTGGATTATTTAGAAATTCTATATAGTCTGCCCCTACAAGCTATTGGACTGGATTTTGTTCAGGGCAAAGCCAACTTAGATGAGATAAGAAAATACGGTTTCCCAGAAGATAAGGTTTTAATTGCCGGGATAGTTAATGGCAGAAATGTTTTGAGAGGCAATATCGAATACTATCTTGCTTTACTAAAAGAACTATCCGGTTATGCCAAAAATATTGAAATTTCAAATGCAGGACCTCTTTACCATTTACCCATATCAGTGAAGCAGGAAAAGTTTCCTCCAGAACTCTCGGGAAAGTTAGCTTTTGCCAATGAGAAACTGGAGGAGTTAAAAACTATCGGGAGAATGGTTGAAGAACGAGAACCCACACTCAAGAATTTAGAGGATTTTAAGCATAAAATACCTCAGGATATTAAGAGATTAAAAGAAAAGGATTTTAAAAGAGCAGTCACTTTTCAGGAACGGAGAAAGATACAAAATAAGGTTTTAGATTTACCTCTTTTCCCTACAACAACTATAGGTAGCTTTCCTCAAACTCCCGATATTCGGAAAAAAAGAGCAGATTTCCGCACAGGCAAGATATCCAAGGAGGAGTATAAATCCTTTATTAAGACAAAAATTGAGGAGTTAATTAAGCTTCAGGAAGATATAGGATTAGATGTTCTGGTGCATGGAGAATTTGAGCGAAGTGATATGATTGAGTTCTTCGCTGAAAAATTAGAAGGTATTACCACTACCAAGAATGGATGGATTATTTCTTATGGGACTCGGTGCTACCGTCCGCCTATTATTTATGACGACGTGAAAAGGAAAGCACCTTTGACCCTGGAAGAGATAGCTTTTGCTCAGTCAATTACCAAAAAGCCTGTAAAAGCCATACTTACAGGACCTGTAACAATTGTTTCCTGGAGTTTTGTGCGGGATGATATACCCTTACCTTTAGTTGCTTATCAAATTAGTTTAGCCCTGCAGGAAGAAGTTAAGGACTTAGAAAAAGCAGGAATAAAAATCATTCAGATTGACGAGCCCGCTTTTAGGGAAAAAACACCCATTAAAAAAAGAGATTGGGAAACGTATTTTGATTGGGCTATAAAATCTTTCAGACTTGCCAGTTCTTTATCCTCGCCAGAGACTCAAATACATACTCATATGTGTTATTCAGAATTTGGCGAAATACTTGAGTATATTGAGAAAATGGACTTTGACTGCATTACAATTGAGGCAAGTCGTAGCAGGGGAGATACTTTACAGTATTTCAAGGATATAAACTTTGAGCGGCAAATTGGTCCAGGAGTCTGGGATGTTCATTCACCTG
>JAGMCN010000035.1 GCA_023129235.1 Caldifarciminota bacterium
TAAAAATAGACATCACAAGAGTAAATGATTGCATCTATTAAATTTAAAGAACCGTGAGTCTCCCAACATCTGAATTCCCTTCTTCCAATCATAATACTTCCATTACATTGCACAGGTTGTTTAGTATGAGGTCCCACAATTCCTTTTTCAAGTCCAGCGGCAGCAGTAACAAGCTTAAAAACTGAAGCCGGAGGAAAACATCCCTTCAGCACCCGGTCCCAAAGAGGAGAAAGAGAATCTTCTCTCCATTCTCTCCATATTTCAGAAGGAATTCTTCCGGAGAAAAGATTCGGGTCAAATCCCGGCTTTGATACCCACAATAGAACCTCACCATTTTGAGGACTCATCGCCACGCAGGCTCCTCTATCTGGTAAAATCTCATAAGCAAATATTTGAAGTTCTGCATCAATATTAAGCCATATATCACAACCCGGCTCAGGAGAAACATAAGATAGAAGCTCGAGCTCACGACCTCTTGCATCTACTTCTATATATCTTGTTCCATCCTTACCGCGTAAGAATTTTTCATAGCCTTTTTCTATTCCTGACTTACCAATAGTAGTTCCTAATCTATAGCCGGAATAAGCCCTAAGCTCTTTTTTTGAAATCTCCGATGTATAACCCAAAAGGTGTGAAAAAATCTCATAATGAGGATATCTTCTTGTTGGACGTGCTATTATAGAAACACTTGGGAAATCCTCTTTGTGCTCCTCAATATCACAAATTATGGAGAAAGGAACCTTGTTTATTACATAGTGACACAAGCGGTCAGTTTGTAAAGGTACACTATCCGGATGGCTGTGCAATTTCAAAAATGAAGAAAACTCTCTATACTCCTCTTCTGTTATCCGATTAGAATCTATAATAATCGTATAACTTGGAATATTCTCGGCAAGTACTTTTCTGTCTCTGCTATATATTATTCCTCTCGGTGATTCTACAACTTGAGGTTTTACATAATTTTCTCTTGCAAGTCGTTTGTATTTTTGGACATTCATTAGTTGAAGTGCAATAATTCTTATTAGGAGAATTAAAAATATTGCAGAGGTTAAACAAAAAAGCGATGATATTCTTTTTTCTCTCACTTTAATTTTTAAAATTCTAAGTTTTTGAAAATCGGGATAGGCAACCTTTTGTGCTCCGAAACTTGCATTAGATTGCGTAACTTGTTTAAGACCATTGGGTCTGTAGTTTCTGAATTGCCAGATTCTATCGCCAGAATAATCTTATCAAGTTCTGCATACGAAATTCCAAGCTCTCCTTCGTCTGTCTGCCCCTTCCATAAATCTGCTGAAGGAACTTTCTCTATTATTTTTTGAGGTATTTTGAGCTCTTTCGCAAGCTCTATTACCTGAGTCTTCAAAAGTCCACCCAAAGGAAGAATGTCAACTCCCCCATCTCCATACTTCGTGAAATATCCGACCGTTAACTCACTCTTATTGCCGGTCCCAGCCACAAGATAATTTAGTTTATTCGCAAAATAATATAAAATAAGCATTCTGAGTCTTGGCTTTAAATTAGCTT
>JAGMCN010000036.1 GCA_023129235.1 Caldifarciminota bacterium
AAATATATCCAAGTCGGGTTATAGAAAAACTTGAGGAAGCACTTGATAAGATCAAAGAATTAGATCCTACTTGCGAGGAGATTGAAGAATATGGGAAGGAGAAGGTATCTGGGGTAGTCACATACACAGATAGTGAACGATATTATCCTCCCCATCTACACGACACATGGAGAGTAAAATCAGGGGGTCGAGTTCACATTGATATTGGATGTAAAGGAGTTCATTTGATGCTAGATCAATATTATGCTTATGATTTCATTGAGTTTATTAAGGATAAAAGAGGAAAGAAATCAAAAAAGTAGCTGGCTTTGGTCTTCTACCCGTTATCTCCTTTGACTTCCCTTAAACCCAAATAACCACCAAGCCCGTGGCTCCCTCGTATCTCCTCCACAAATTTGAGGGGGCTCTCACAAAAAATTATCTTACAAAGAGACGTAGAGAAGCATAATGTTGCGAGAAAGGAGGTAAGATGAAGACAGACGGCAAATTGAAAATAGAATTTGTGGAGTACGAGGGAGAAGATAGAGAGGAAAGACTTAGGGAAGGATTAGATATTCTGGTGGATCTTCTGCTCCGTGAATACGAACGAAGACAGAAACTGTCGATATCTAAACGAAGTGATGCTTCTTGCCGGCAAGATGGTAAGACTCAAAAAAACCGAGATAAGCCAATAGCAAGCCCGTAGCCTCCTCCCGTATCTCCTATCACATGAGTCCCAAGTCTTGCTTTGCATACACCTATTGTTAAAGAAATAAGCTGTTTTTCTTTAATAAAACCGTAAAGCAAGATTTCTTATTAAGGTAAACTTTAATAAGATAGTTTTTATCAATTTTTATTAAAATTTTCTGGACTTTTCTTTAATAATATATGCCCAGTAGCCTCCTACTACTATCCCCACTCACAATTTGAGGATTTTCTGAAAAAAGATTGACTTTTTTGATTTACGCAGTAAAAATAGTGTTTCTGATTTGACCAACATTTAACATGCAATATTTGGGTACTGTTATCAGACCGCCAAGTGAAGCGGAGAGTTACATACTTCAGGTTACCTATGGCTGTTCTCATAATAAGTGCACCTTTTGCCCTACTTATCTTGACAAATCTTTTAGAGTTCGGCCTGTAAATGAGGTAATGGGAGATATCGAGATAGCACAGAATCTTATGCCCCAAACACGCCGAGTCTTTCTTGCTGACGGGAACGCTTTGGTGTTGAGCAATCAAAAGCTTATGCCGATTCTGGATACTTTAAACTCATCATTCCCTGGACTCCAAAGAGTAGGCATCTATGCCAATGCTGGTGATATACTTCGTAAGACTGACCAAGAGCTAAAAGAATTATCTGCAAAAAAACTCTTGATAATCTATATCGGACTTGAGAGCGGAAGTAACAGAGTGTTGAAGAAAGTAAATAAAGGAGCAACTGCCGAAGAGATGATAGAAGCTGTGAACAAAGCACAAAATGCGGGCTTTAAGGTATCTGTTATAGGACTTCTGGGATTAGGAGGAACTGACCTCTGGAAAGAGCACGCAGTAGCCACTGGCAAGGCGGTAAGTGCTATGAATCCTCTGTATTTTTCGTTGTTGACATTGATGATAGTGCCCGGAACAGAGCTTTACAGACAATGGGAGGAGAAGGAATTTATTTTGTCTGAGCCACTGGATATGTTACGAGAAATGAGAGTTGTTATAGAAAACATAAATGTATCTTCGGGTTGTATTTTTCGCACCAATCATGCATCTAATTACTTGTCATTAGCTGGAAGATTGCCTAATGATAAGGAAAGGCTTCTAAAAGTTATAGATCAAGCTCTTGCTGAAGGAGAGTCTCGTCTTAGGCCAGAGTTTTTGAGAGGGTTATAGCAATAAATCCTCCCTCATAAGATTAATCACCTGACCAACTACCTTTGCTAATTGTAACTGGAATGGACCTCTCACCTATCGGGGTTGAGAAAAATGGTAAATGAAAACAAAAAGTTTACTATTAAAGAATATGCAACAATGTTTAGTGTGGCAGATAAAACTGCTAAGAGAGATATGAAAAAGTTAATAGAGCAAGAATTCATAATAAAGAGGGGGGTCAAGAAGGGAGCATTCTTTGAAGTAAGATAGTGTCCTTAAAACGCCCAAAATGTCCCTAAAAACAAATATAATTCTTAAGAGAACATGGAAAGGCACCTATTACTCACCTGGGAGAATACAATCTGATTATTTCACAATTTCATGAATATCCATGTAAGGATATGCAGGCCATAAGTGAAATATGGGAAAGTTTAGGCCGGTATTCTCATATCCCGAAAGAGGGTTAAATTTCCTATCATAAGTTGTCTTATATGCTCAAAAATTCTCATCTTTGGGCTTCTATTTCTGACCTAACTTCCCAAAACCAAATCTTTAATTCTCAACTTAAAATTTTTTGCTTGCAAGATGGGGAAAATTGATTAGCGTTGGGAACTCTCCTTCACTATGGCGATTTCATCGGGTGTGAGGTCATACAAATCATAAACCATACGGTCAATCTTATCCTCTAATTTACTGGTATCTGCACTGGGTTTGGATTTTTTTATGGAGAGGATTTGATTTGCAATATTGGAAATAGGAACACGTGCATCTTTTGATATATCGGGTATTGGAAATAGCTTTAGTTCATTTACTTTAAACTGTGGAAACAATCCTCTCTGTAGTTTCCCAAATTTATGTATGAACCAAAAAGTAGTGAGTTTTGAATTAAGGACAGCCAATACAAAACTTGGACTAATTTGAATATTTATAATATTCATTGAGTTCAAATCATTCAATAACACCTCATCAGTGAGACAAGCATTAATACTATAAGGTTGTTTTGAAGGGATTTGTCTAACCAAAATTCTTTCTGAAGAAAATAATTCAAAGTTGTTCCTTGGTTCTGCTAAATGTTTACCATATTTCAAATACTCACTACTCCATTCAATATAATACCGGCAAACATTTTTCCCATCTAAATACTTTAGGTAATTATCTCCCTTTTTTTGTGTAGAATGAAATACTCTATTTTCTTTAACATGTTTCGTTTGTGGTGGTTTACCTTTACCAATCTGATATACTTTTAAGCCAACTTTTACATCGGATATACCCCCAAGTTTAATGGATTTCTCTTCAATTTTGAACAATAGGTCTGCCACTCCAGAATCTTTAAGTGACTCAATGTTTATTATAAAATCGTTTTGCTTCTTGAAATATTCTGTGTCACAATCTTTTATTAATTCAAAAGATGTTTCGTATTCATA
Source organism: Caldifarciminota bacterium (assembly GCA_023129235.1). Lineage (GTDB taxonomy): Bacteria > Hydrothermota > UBA3073 > JACQXS01 > JACQXS01 > JAGMCN01. The sequence goes on from JAGMCN010000036.1 coordinate 3,264, forward strand.
AAGTGAAATCATAGCACGCTTAGCACGGCTTTTTTCATAAATAATAATTGAACTATCCACATTGGCACTTTCAAAAACCTTTGCATAGAAGTTTACCACAATAATATTTGATTGATCTAAAATGAATTTTCTCAAATCTCTATTTGTATTTATTGTCAACCAATTATTTGGTGTAATAAATGTAAGAATGCCGTTCTGCTTCAATTGTAAATGTGCCGATTCAATGAATAGTGGATATGTATTTATTTGATACTTTGCCAATTTGTATTTTTTATAAAAATATTCTTTTTCACTCTCATTTAAACCTTTTGATTTACTATCCCTAGCAAATATATACGGAGGATTCGCAATCATTATATCAAACCCACCATTTTGTTGGAATACATCAGCAAAATAAAGCTTCCAGGGGAAGAAGCTCCGTACTTTATTGCCATGGGTCATCTCTCGCAGTTCATTCTCCACTGCTTCGAAGTCAAAGTCATATTTTTTATCAAGTTTAGCTTTTTCTACTGCATAATACTCTTTCTGGCTTTTTACTCTGGGAAGACGACTGGCACTTTCTTCAATTATTCTTAATTCTCTAAAATAATCCGTTTGTCGTCGCTTAAGTTCGTGGTGGAAAATGTTTATAATAGCATCTTCTACTTCGCCCTTCAACCGTTCTTTATCGCTATGGTGAGTAGCATTAAAAAGAGCATTTTGTTTTTCGTGAAGATTTTTAATAAGTTTATCCAATTTGCTTTCTTCCTTAAATAGTTCTCCACTGTCCTCTTCTTTTGAGTCAAGGCTCAGTGAAACCCCGTGGAAGTCTTCTATCAGACTGTTGCCTTGCATAATCTTATAATCCAAATTTGGTAGGGGTTTGATTTTATAATATTCATCTTCATCTACCACGAGTGAGAGCCACAGTCGTAACTTAGCGATGTCAATACCACCGGGGTCAATATCTACTCCATATAGAGAATCTTGAATGCAATCACGTTTGAACTCGTAAATGCTTCTATTGGTTCTACTATCAAGATAGGTTGTCAGCACATTTCGTGCTTTTACTATTTCGTGCATCATCCCAACAGGGAATGCTCCAGAGCCGATAGCAGGGTCGCAAACTTTAATGCTCGCCAATTTTTCATCTAGTACTTTAGCATTTTTACGAATGGACTCGGGAACTTGATATTTATAGGATTTTGTACCCTCTTCTTTAGCAATATCGTGTTCAACAGCAAATTCGCCTTTTCTTACTAACTCTTCAATATCTTCCTTTGAAATTATAGTTTTGTATCTTGTAGTTTTTAAGGTAGTCTGTTCTGGGTCTGGCTTCCCAAATATTTTCTTCTGGAGAGCTGGAGTTTTTACCACCGGAACTTCCCCAATGTTAACTGCGGTATCCAAATAATTGATAAGACTTTGCTGACACATATAGTGAACGATTTCCCGAGGCGTGTAATAAGCACCATATCTTTTGTTGAATTTTGTTTCCTCAGATTTCTTGCTACTCCTAATAATTTTCTTCCATTCATCAAAATTCTTATCGTTAATTGCTCCTAATTTCTCAAATACTTTACCCAGTATCTCTGGGTCCACAGCTACTTCTCTTTCCAGTGGTTCATCTTCTCGCACCGTGAAGTTGTAAAGGTCAAAGGTATCAAAAACTTCAGTAAAAAGATTATTATTGAAGAGAATATCGGTTTCCTGCCAATTGTAGTCGCCAATTGGTTCAAAGAGTCCGCCATTTAGAAAGGGAATTTTGCAGTTGAATCGTGAGTAATAGTCATTTGTTCTTTCGGTAGCCAGTGCCTCATAGAATAATGGTTCCAACACATCATTGAAAAAATTGTCATATTGTGTGAACTGTTTTTCAAATAGTTGACGGAGGAAGTTTTTGGGTCCCGTCCCCCAAGGTTTGAAATCACCCTTTTCGTTCTTGCGTACACCTAGCCAGCCTTTTTTCTGTAAGAAATAAAGGAATACAATCTGTCCCAGCAATTTCTTTGAAAAGTTCGTGGTGTCAATGGATTTGCTTTCAAATTCCTCTTTGAGTTTACTGTTTCTCTCAGAGATATAACTCAATTCAGTTGTTAGTTTTTGAAATAGTATCCTGTAATCCTGATAAAACTGTTTGGTAACGGCTTCAACGCTGAAAGCTTTTTCCAAGTCTTCCAGAGAAGGATTGTTGTAGTCATCTTTCAGGATAGGAAATAATTGCTGTTGGGCAGTGTGGTTGGGTTCATTTTTGCCCACAAGGAACGAATATCTTCGTGCAGGAGTCAGCTTTTCTCTGACTTTGACCTTCCTATCTTCTGTAATCTCCTGTCTGTATTCCATTTTGACATAGGAAAATCGCCAGTCCTCTGGATTATCAGTATGATATGCCACCACAGCCGCATCTTTTTCTCCTCGATTCTTTAGATACCAAGCAACAAAGTTCCTCTGCATCGTGCGGGCTCTCTCCAGGGATGTTTCTTGCTTTAGGTAAACAATGAGCACATCTAATTCATTATTTTCAGGGTCAGTATATTTACCGACCCGTTTATATTGTTTGATATGCTCCTTGAATGAATCAGGAATATAAGAGCCACGATACTCAAATTTCTTGGATTCATCAATATCATTAAACAGATTTCGGATAAAATTTGAAAACCTATTTTCATCAAAGGAATGATTGAATGTGTT
>JAGMCN010000037.1 GCA_023129235.1 Caldifarciminota bacterium
ATTTCTAATATAATCACGATGAGAGGTTATCCGAAGGGTTCTGTCCCGAGGTAATGCCTCTCTTTTTTTATCTCTTCTTGAATTCCAATTTATTCCTTAGGTCATTCATAAAGAGTATATCTTTGGCAAATTTTCTTAAAAGAGAAGAGAAATTATTATGGTCCGGAACGATTAACCTACGCAATTTATTCTGGTTTTTAAGATACTCAATTAAACAGTGGAAATCACCATCTCCGCTGACGATAACAGCTTTATCATAATTAGGATATTCTATCATTGTATGAAGAACCAATTCTGCATCCACATTGCCTTTGACTTTGCCCGTTGGTAAATATAAAGTAGGCTTGAAGATCAGAATATAACCATCTCTTTGTAAGGAAGTATATAAATTTTGGTGTGTATTTACATAGCCTATAAATATAAAGGCATTGGTTACACTATATTTATCTTTTAGGTATCTTCTGAATCTTTTGAAATCAAGAGTCCAGCCTTGTTCACGAATACCAAGATTTAAGTTTTGGCTGTCTATGAAAGCATAGTTGTTTTCTGGTTTGCTCATAATTATTGATTGCCAACTAAATATTCAGATAAAATTATTTCCCTCTTTCCTGAAGTTCCAAGTGTGTGTGGTTCACTTATGTCCAAAATGTTGTCTGGAATGGTTCTCTTAAGTATAGTTAGAACTTTAAGTGGATTGGTTTCATCCTCAATATCCCTTTTGATTCGTTTAGTAGTGTTCTGTGGAATTACACCATTTTCGTATGCTTTTAATACTGAACGGATATATTCCTCATCGTCATCAGTAAAGCCCTGATATTTCCGAAATTCCTTAACTTTCAATCGCTTGATAACATACCGTTCATTAGAGCGTCCACCTCGTCTACCTGATTCTTTAGCTTCCATTACCTCTCCCGATGTAGCCAAATCAAACTCAGCTTTGTTTCTATCCAGCATTGAGTAGTATTGTTTCGGTATCTTCTGTTGTGCTGTATTTAGTTCGCACTTAAAAAGGTCTACGGCTTCAAAGAAAGTAAGTTCTCCTGAAACCTTGTCATCAGAGCCGAAGAATTTCTTTAACTTGCCTTTTCGGAAGAAAGTAACTAACAAATCTTTTTTTGCCTCATCTTGCCTGGCAGAGCGGGCTTTTTTAGGAAGACGCTTTATCTTTTCGAAAAGCTCAGGCTGCTTATCTCTAATGTCTCTAATAAGCTTCAGGTATTCCAACTCAGTACGTTCATCCTCTTCTTCCCCCTGATATGTCTTTTTACTTGTTAGCCATTTGTACTGGGCGTCACCAGAGAGTCCGTGTGATGATACGACTTCTTCTTCAGTAAGATATTTGGCATCCTCACCCAATGTATCGTGAAATGCCTGTATTTTAGCTTTAATATTGTTCTCAAGTCCAATTTCCACATCCGATTGGTCTGTGGGAAAGAAATTAAAAATATATATGTTGTGGTGCTCAGTGCCAACACGATTCACACGTCCTACTCTCTGCATCACTCTACTTGGATTCCACGGCAGGTCATAATTGATGACAATATTAGAACGGTGTAGGTTAATACCTTCTGCAAGTACTTCTGTACTTATAAGAATACGCAAGTCATCTTTTTTATCTTTATAAGTCGGGTCAAAGTTTTCTTTTACCAAATCTTTGGCAACTGCAGGGGATTTCTTGGTACCTGAAAACAGACATCCATTACTGTGATAGAACAAAACCTTATCAGCGAAATGTTTATTCAGATTTTCATATAGGTAATCGCCTGTTTCCTTAGATTCGGTGAAAATAATGAGTTTTTTGTCTTTGAGTTCCTTATTGCTCTTTAGTTCATTGATGAATGTTGTAAGTTTAGGGTCTGAACTTACCTCTATCCACAAATCACGGATTTCTCTCAGTGATTCAAGGTCTGCATTTAGAGCTTTAATAAATTCTGGTTTAAATTCATCTGCATCGTATTTCTGGACTTTTTCTTGCTCTACAAGCTGCAGAATTTTCTCCTCGTTATCTTCATTCAGCAGGTCATAAACATTCACCTTTTTGCTAATAAGCACCGTGCCCTTATTGAACATATCAATGAAATTTTCATAGGATTCCACAAAGCGATGCAGTGTTTTACGAAAGGCATAGAAACTGCTTTCAAGCCTTTTCACCAGAATCCCTTTCATAAATCCCCCGATGTTACGTTGACTTTGTTTCTCAAACTCTGAGAGTTCTTTCTTTAGATAGAGCAAAGGCATGTAACGGGAATATTTGAATTTCTTAAGTAGTCCGAAGGTTTGATTAAACACATCGCTGATTTGCTCATCAAACCGGTAGATGATTCGTCTCGGGGTTTCCACATCTGGAAAGAATAGACCTTGCTCGTTGATGTCATTACTGAAATATTTGCTAACCTCTCTCCGGGTTCTGCGAACCATCACCTGTTTAAGAACTTTCTCCCGGATTTCCTCAGACCCTTTCTTGACAGCTTTAAAATACTCTGGCTCAGATTTATCATATTCTTTTATGTTATCCATTAGTCTCTTGAAGAATCTCTCCAGATTCGACACTCCTTGAATGGTAGATTTTTTGGGAAATTGGAATAGCTTTAACTGACTGTAAATATCTTGAAAGGTATTATTTAGCGGTGTAGCAGAAACCAGTATGACTTTTTTCCCGAAACAGATCTGATGAAGTTTTTCGAATCCTTGTGTGTATTCATTCCTGAATCGGTGAGCTTCATCAATGAATACGTAGTCATATTTATCTATCCCATCTTTCAGAACATGATCGAGCTTACCAATAGACTCAACTCTGAATTTGCGAATTCCAAAATCAAAGAGCGTATCTCTCCAATAATCTATTAAAACAGGTGGACAGATTACCAATTTACCTCCAGGTAATTGTTGAGCCAGTAATGCAGAGATATATGTCTTCCCCAGTCCGACAACATCAGCCAGAAATATACCATTGTGCTCATTCAGGATTCTCTTTGCAGAGACAACTGCCTGCTTTTGATAAATCAACTCCATAAAACCCTCAGGAAAATCAAAGTCAACTTCTTCATCCAAATTGATATCTTCCTTCAAGTACTCGTAAAGCATTTTCAAATATAAATGATATGGTCGGATATCTTCCTTGAGCCAGGTCTTGTCTTGGATAGTTTCAACATATTCTCTTGAAATATCTACACTGTCTTTCCATAGTTCCTCAAATTGCTTCAATGCGAATTCAACATCTACTCTATTTTTTAGCTCAACATTGAATTCCCTGTTGGAAACAAGACCAGCTTCAGAAAAATTACTTGAGCCTGTAACGACTCTACCAAAATCTAAGGCGTCTTTGTGGAATCGACTGATATAAACTTTAGCGTGGATATTCTCACTAGGATAGACCCGGAACTCTAACTTTTTCCCGTTGCCACCGTTGGCTTTATCTTTTTCTTTATTGGAACAGTCAGTTGTGAGAAATTCCAGGAACTTTCTTATTCCCACTTCAACTTCATAGGAATCTTCGGAATGCTCCATTTCAATGGTAGTTTGTTCAATAAATGAGCGTTTAGTTTGGCTATGCGACTCAAAATCAAATTCTCCTTGAGTTCGTGCTGTTTCAATAATTTCATAAGCTCTTAGGTCTACATTCAGACCAACTAAAATTCTGATTTTATCAATTGATTCCAAGGATTCATATAACTGATGAAATCCACTTGTACGGAAATATCCAACTAATATATCAAAATACCTAACATCCTTTAACATTTTTCTGAACCGGTCCAGCAGTGTGGAACCAGACTCATTCGTGAAAAAGGTAGTATCAGTACTCATTAGTTTTTCTTCCTGCTCCATTGACGACATAAAAAAATCTACTTTTTATGATATTGCAAAATAATTCCTTTGTCAAGAAATTCTGCAAGAGTCAACCTCTGAAAATCATATAAAGATTGACAAAGACTTTTTCTTGTGGAAAATATATTAAATTTAGGAGCCATACCCATGCCACTAATAACAATCAATATCTGGAGAGGCAGGACAGTTGAGCAGAAACGAAGGCTTGTAAAAGAGATTACTGACACTGTGGCAGATACCTTAGACTGTCCACGGGATGCTGTTCATATCATCATAAATGAGCAATCATAAGAGTCGGGTCTTCACATTACATTTTACTGTTATGACAACACAATTAACGATTCCCCTCGCCTCTCAAACTCCGTCAAGCAGGAGCAGGTTAAATCACCGGAGCAGGAAATTGACCAAATGGTTTATAAACTTTACGGTTTGCTGGACGAAGAGATAGAAATAATAGAAGGTGAGAAGTAAATGCTTGAACCAAAATTCAATATAACATCCAGAATTAACAAATCCCTTATGGAAATAGAGCGGGTACGGGGGTTTCTTGATGCAGTTAATCTCAAAGATGACTGGATTGCCAATATGCAGGAAAAAGCACTTATTCTCGAATCGCATCATTCCACACACATTGAAGGAACTGCATTAAGTCTTGGGCAGGCTAAAAGTATCCTGAAAGGTAAAAAGGTAAAAGACGTTAATCGGGATGATGAAAAAGAACTTTTGAATTATAAAAAGGCGATGGACTTTATCTCAAAGTATCTTGGCAAGGACAAGCCTATTACTGAAGGTATCATTAGAGAACTTCACAAAATCCTTGTCAAAGATGTCCGGGGTAATCAAGCAGACCCCGGTAATTACCGTAAAATCCAGAACTATGTTGTTAATTCCCGCACTCATGAGGTTATTTATACTCCACCTTCTGCTCTGGAAGTTCCACATCTTATGAGAGAGTTTGTAGAATGGATAAATTTTGCAATGGACATTTCTCCAATCCTTATTGCCGGTATATCTCAGTTTCAATTTGTGCATATCCATCCGTTCCTTGATGGTAACGGCAGAACTGCTCGACTACTTTCTACCTTGATTCTCTATAAAACTGGCTATGATTTTAAGCGGCTTTTTACTATTTCAGAATATTACGACAAAAACCGTCCAAGCTACTATCAAGCAATTCAGGCAGTCCGAAAAAATAATATGGATATGACGATTTGGATTGAATACTTTGTTGAGGGATTGCGAACACAAATGGCTGAAATCCAGCAAAAAGGCGAACAAATTATAAAACAAGATGTCATATTGCAGAAAATTAAAAAAATAAACTTAAATCTACGACAAGAAAAGGCAATCAAGTATATTATGAAAAATGGCAAGATTACTGTGAATGAGTACCAAACTGTGGCTTCTTGTATCAGACGGACAGCACAGAGAGATTTAGAAAAACTGGGAGAGAAAGGTATTATTAAAGCGGTGGCTAAAAGTGCCACAGATCCCACGAAACACTATGTTTTACTGTGACATATTACTGTGACACTACTGTAACATATTACTGTGACATATTACTGTGACAATTTATTCTTTTCATCACCAAACCTGTCCCCGCAAAAGCAGGGAACGAGAATTATCTCTCAACCCACACCAAGCAGGAGCAAGTAAAGTCACTGGAACGGGAAATTGACCAAATGGTGTATGAGATATATGAATTAACAGATGAATGAAGGACAACGAGTCAGGTCTTCAAATTACATTTTACTGTAATGATTAGCTAAAAAACTATGTCAAAACACCGCTCATTTAAACTTGATAAATTCATCAATACCGTTGACAACAAAAGAATAGGGTCAAATCCTCAAATGACATTTAAACAACAGCCACAACCATGCCACTAATAACAATCAACATATGGAAAGGAAGGACCATTGAGCAAAAGAGGCGACTTGTAAAAGAGATTACGGACACTGTGGCGGATACCTTAGACTGCCCACGAGAAGCCGTCCATATTATCATAAATGAGCAACCAAAGGAAAACTGGGGAATTGGTGGAATGCTTGCATCGGAGAAGTTTCCTGAGGAGTAGGAGATGTCAATCCAGAAAAATAGAGAACACAATTTTTGAAGCGGCGAGGTGAAAAATGCATACAGCAGGGACCAAAAACCACAAAAAAGTAGCAAAACTACAGCTCACCCCAAAAACAAATTCCTGTCAGTCAAAAAACAACACTTAAATGAGAACTGAAATAAAAGACTGTATCTCTGTATTTTGGAATATTTGGATTAAGAACCAGAGTCTTAATATGTATTCTGTATATACATATCGAGATAGAAAAAAAGCTTTGCAAGAGACATTGAACACAATAAAACTTTATGTCAATACAATAATAGAAAACCACTATGATATTGAATATGCTAAAGCGGAATACAAAGAAGCAAAGAAAGGATTCAGAAAAGAGCTTGAAAGAAATAATGATGAAGGAATATTAGCTTTGGGAGATTGGGTGAATACATTAAATAACGCCCTGGAGGGAACTGAGGCAGGGGTTAGGATTATTGCCCACGGAAGTATTTCCAAAGTCGTTTTAGAAGTTATAAAAGTTTGGGAAGATTTAGAGATAAGAGAAGAAACAAAATTATTCCCATTTGATATTGATAAACTCATAGAGGAAGACTATGCAGGAAACGAAGTGATGACAAATCTACAAATATCGCATAAAAGCAGAACAATGGAATAGAACCATTTAATGAAGAGATTTGAATTTATTTCTAATAATATTAAGAAATATGAACCTAATTTACCAAGCGAACTTAAGTCTCTAATTATAGAGCTGTTTAGTGAGTTTAATGAAAAATTTGGTGATTTTCCAAGTCCAGTGAAGAAAGACTAAAAGGAAACCACGCAGAATAAAGCGAAGTAAACCTGTTAGCAGGGCTACCGGAATGGAAAAATAAGTTATAGCTAAAAGAGGGAAGTGGTTTTATATACTATCGCTCCCTCTTTTCTACTTCTATCCAACCATCACCGGTTGAGTCCTTTTGTGACTTTCTCGCAAACACTTTCCGTCGTTCTCATCATCTAAATCCAGTATATCGTCGTTTAATCCTCGGAGGTCCTTAATCAAACTATGAATCTGCTCTGCTTTTTCTTCTATTAACCTATCCCTTTCTGGTGCAGGCGCTATTACAATCTTCCCTGGTGTAATCTCTAACCTCACATTCTTATCCGGCTGGAATCCTGCTTCTTGCAAGAATTTGCCAAATATCTTTATAAATGGGACTTTACTACCCTTTGGTGATGTTGCTTCCATTATTGTAAGATGTCTTACTTGCATGATTTGCCTCCTTTTGTGATTACAATTCTCTAAAAAAATTATTGACTTTTTAAAAGGTTAGTTTACATTGAAAATAGTTCTTTGATGTTTAATGTTCTATCAAGTTTTGCTGAATTTGAGAGTGATACCATAGGCGAAAGAGCTTACATGGGTATGTTAGGCAAGGCTCGAAGATGTAACTATAATGGTGGAACCGTTCCTGATGGATATAAAGTGTTCGATGGAAAACTTATTATTGATGAAGATAGAACACGGATTGTCCGCCTCATTTTTGATATGTATTCCTATGGAGATCCTGAGACTAATCAACAGATAGGAACAAGAACTATTGCTGAATGGCTCAATAAAAGAGGATATAAGACGAAGCAACATATCACTAAAACAGGTAAAATTCTGGGTGGGAAGC
>JAGMCN010000038.1 GCA_023129235.1 Caldifarciminota bacterium
TATACATGGAATAAATATCGTATTAAAAGAACAGATGCCGGTGTAATAACGAAAAAGCGAGACCCCGATGATTGGATAGTTATAGAAAATGCTCATGATGCTATAATATCAAAAGACATGTTTCTCTCTGTAAATGAAAAACTTAAATCAAACCAGAAAGTAAGTATCAGAGGAGCCCAGGAAAATTATCTCTTCAGTGGATTATTGCACTTTGCACCTTGCGGCGTGAAGTTAGAAGGGTGGAAGAAAGAAAGAGAGAACTACGTGGATAGGTATTATCGCTGTAATCCTGCTATATGGAAAAGAATAAGAGGACTCAACAAGGATGAGATGCTTACACCTTACTGTAAAGATTGCAAGGCAAGATCTGTAAGGCAGGATGTAATTGAACCGTTTTTGATGGAACAGATAAAAGAGTTAAAAGACAAGTTACCTGAAATACAGGAATTAGTGGAAAAGGTTAAACAACAGGCATCTGGGCAAACAGATAAGTGGGCAGAGCAAGAGAAGAATCTGACGAGAGAAAAGAATATGCTGGAATGGGAGAAAAAATCTTTATACGAATCTTTAAGGAAAGGTGGAATAGCTTCAGAAGATCTTGCTGAAAGACTGAAAGAGATGGCAAAACAAGAGAATGAGCTTGATGACAAGCTATTCGTTGCAAGAACAAGGAGTAACGAGTCTCTGTATGTTGACCAGAATACTGAACTTGCCGAAGACTTAATAATGCAATTTGCGGGGGCCGTCAGTGGTGCTGACGAGCAACAGAAAAAGACTCTTATTCAAGCAATAGTTAAAAGGGTTGATATTTCCAAGACTGGTAAGGTAGATATAACCTTCAGATTACCGATAAAAAATGTAAGCGATTCCATTGGTATGGTATCGCCATTGGCGGCGTAGCTCAGTTGGTCAGAGCAGGGGAATCATAATCCTCGCGTCGAGGGTTCGAATCCCTCCGCCGCCAAATTTTGTTTTCGTGTTTTCCTCTAAATAAATCTATTAAAGACAATGAGGAGTATTTAAATCAGTTTTTTTCACTTGACAAAAAAAGAGTATGAGAATATTGTTGTTAAAACAAAGAGGTAGAGGTATAAATGGGATTATGGATTGTTTCGAAAAAGAAGTTTGATGTTGTGAAACTCAAATCTTCACAATAAATGAAAAAGTATCTATTCTTTACTTTTCTATTTGTTTTAAATCTTGGCATTGCAAGGGGGGAGACTTTTAATATCCTTATTCCGAAATATGAGATAAGAGATAATCGTGTTATAATTGATGGTTTTGGCTCTATTCTTGAACCAGGTAAACCATGGTTGCCCTCTCGAGTTATACGGATTGCGATTCCTCCCTGCAGTAAAGTTATAGAGTGCAGTGCGAAAGGGGTGCTTCAACTGATTTCGTCCCAACACGATACTTGCTCCATTATTTCTGTTCCTATGCTTGTGAAAGAAGGAGAATCTCTTCTAAAGGTTAAAAGTGAAAAGTTAAAAGTTGAAGGTCAAAATGTAATTTATCCTGATAGTGTTGGTAAGTATCTTGGGACTTTTGAATTTAGGGGATATAAATTTGCGAAGGTGCTGATTTCTCCAGTTGCTTATAATCAGGAAACTCGGGAGTTATGGTGGACCCCTGAGATTACAATAAATCTTGATTACACTCATCCTACAGAGACTATCCAGGTTGATACTACATTGGATAACTTGCTCTTCTCATTAGACACGATAGGTCATGTTCCCACATACGAAGTGCTCAATCTTGATAAGGCGAATAAGTGGTATGAAAGAACTTTACTTGATTCATACGACTATGTGATAGTAGTTCCTAAAGAGCTTCGGACGGTTGTCAAGGACTTTGCAGAATGGAAAGAAACGATCGGATACAAAGTAAAGATTGTATCTCCAGAGAATCCGGAATCTATAGGAAGTCCGAAATATATTCTCGTAATAGGTGATTCTATGGAGACTCAAAACTCAAAACTCAGAACTCAAAGCTCTATTGTTGGAAGGATACCATATACCGATGCAGATATTTTGAAATCTATATTAGAGCGTACAATAGAATTTGAGATTAATGGAGTAACCAAAGAAGTGTTATTTGTAAAAGGGGTATCTAATTACGAGAATGAGGATTTTTCCGGGATTCCTCAAGAAGACAAAAGTTCGCTCTTGGAAAAACTCAAATCTATCGTTCCAATGGAATGGAGTTACGAGGAGTCTAAAAACGAAGGGATTGCAGGCAATTATCCAATAATAAACTTTCTGACTCTTTCAAAGAATTGGTTGTTGGATGACGGTGATGGAGTTCCAGAGTCCAAAGTATCTGAAATCAAATTAAGCAAATACTTTCTTTGTAGTGGAGTCCCTTCTTTTGTATTTGCTCCTTTTGATACAAGAGAGCTCTTGAAACAGGGAGCCGTTTGCATAGTAGCACCGGATTCCGGAGTGCCTTATATTCCCGGATGGAGTGATGTGAGTGATGGAGGGAGTCAGAGTTTCAATTATATGTTTTTGAAATATCTTATGGAAAATGGCGAAAAAGTTGGGGATGCTTTCATTCGAACTAAATTTTGGTATGAAACCCATTTTCCCAATAATACTCAAGGATTTAAAATCTGGGGCGACCCGTCTCTCAATTTGCGTGGAATACCTAAAATAGATATAGGAATTATCGAAACACCTGTGAAGTGGCTTCCCCCCGATAGTGCTTTTTCTCCAGTGTGTATGGTGTATAATTTTGGGAGAACACCTGATGTGAACTGCAAGATTTATTGCGAGATAGACTCAGGCGGAGTGCCTGTTTATATGAAATCCATTGTTCTCGATACTATCGGAGTTAAGATGGAAAAAAGGGTTGAATTCCCAGAATGGAGTGAATATCAGGTTGGGGTAGATTATAGAGTGAACTTTAAAGTCTTTTCACATAGGGATGCGAATCCAAGCAATGATACACTCGGTGTCTTGGCTTATGTGATTGGTGGAGATTTTCTTGTCTCGGATACGGTGCTAAACAATGCACTTTGCGAACTCGGATATAAAGGAGTATTGTTAGACAAGAATGGAGAGTTAAAAATCAAGAATGAATGGCTTGAAAATTTCAAAGTCCTTTTTGTCTCCGGAGAGATAGATTCTATTCCAGATTCTCTACCCAAAAACTTATATATTGAGGGGTCTAATCTCTGGTTGGATGGATTGATGACTGGGCAAAAGATATCCGAGCCACTTGTGTCGCCAATATCGGGGATGGGATTCTCGTTTGATTCTCCCGATACTTGCCTTGAGTGGTTTCTACCAGATGATTACGACACGACTTTTCTGGACGGAGAAGGAGAGGTTTGTGGGTTCTCCTGTGAGGATAAGCATAAAGTTTGGTGCACGCGATTCCTGTTTTCGGAAATTCCAGATTCTATGAGGATGCAATTTATCGAAGAGGTAATGCATTTCTTTGAGATAGAAGCTCCCGACAGCTCAACATCCATGAAAGAAGCTATGGTGGATTCGAACATTATACTTTTTTCTTGTTTCCCAAATCCTTTTTCTCAAAACACGCACATAAAATTCAATGTCCAGAAGTATCCTACCAAAATAAATCTCTCGGTCTATAGTTTAGCAGGGACTCTCGTTCGGAAATTATTTGACGGGTTTCTTGACTGTGGCAGATACGAATTTGGCTGGGATGGATGTAGCGAGGGAGAAAAGCCAGTCGTAAACGGGATATACTTCTTGAGACTCCAAGCAGAAAAAGAAAAGAAACTCCTGAAACTCGTAGTCTTCAAATAATCCAACCGCAAATTAACCACCATCGTTAATCGTGTAATCGTTATTCGTTCCGATTAACGATTTTTTCTTGACTTTCTTGAAAGTAGCTGTATTTTGTTAGAAAGGAGGAAGGTGTGGAAAACAAAAAAATATTTTGGATATTTGGCATTCTTCAAAGTGCCACATTAGGAACAATAATCTATCTGCTTTTCAGATCATTGAATATGATTAGTGAAGTTAAAATAATTGGATTGGATACTCAAATTTTATTGAGTATTTTGTTTCCGTTATTCTTGTTGATTGTTGAATATATAATATATTCAAAAGATTGAGGTATGGTTATTTTCCTTTGTCCATACTCTTCGGGATTTTTTCGCTTCGTAAAGAAAACAGGGTAGGGGCAGGTCTTGTACCTGCCCTATTATTTTGGGCAACCGCAAGGGGGGTTGCCTACCTTCCGCCAACATTTCACTATAGGTAGGAGCAGGTTCTACCTGCGATAATATAATTAAGGGTCGCAACTGAAAGTTGCTCCTACCCTCTGTTAATAAATTATTACCTTCAGTGAACATCTCACTATGGGCAGTGAACTTTTCACTATAGGCAGTGAACATTTGACTGCCAGCAGTGACTAAATGACTGCCATTAGTGGACATTTGACTATGGGCAGTGAACATTCCACTATGGACAGTGAACATCTCACTATAGGCAGTGAACTTTTCACTTGACAAAGTCTTTTGATGGGATATGATGAGAAAAAGGAGGTGGATGGTGGAAAGAAATAAGAGGATAAGTAATATAGAAGGCTACATTTTAGGAGCAATGATAGGAATAGCAATTGGAATAGTGCAGTATTATTTAAAGGTAATAGATTTATCTCTTCCCAGACCCATTAGGATATTATGCACTGGGGGTGGTGCTGCCTGTGCTCTCATTATATGGGAGTTGGGTCGGGACATAATAAAAAGAATGAGAAAAAGGAGGTAAAGATGGCGAAAGATTATGTTCCAGAGAAAGACTCGGATTTTAATAGCTGGCAGAAGAGCTTCGTTGACTATATTATTGCTAATGCATCGGCTCTCGTGGTCTCTACAAGCGAGAAAAATAAGCTGGTGAGTCTCAGAAATAGCTGGAAGACTGACTATCTAAATCACTTGACTGCCCAAAACGCCGCAAAAGGAGCCACCGAGACCAAAGAAGAAACCAGAGATTCATACGAGACGGCAATCCGACAACTTACCCGAAAATTTCAAGCAAGAGCCGAAACCACAGATTCGCAAAGAGAGGGACTCGGCATCACCGTCCCAGATAGAATCAGGACGCCACTCTCCGAGCAAATCGTCCAGAGCGAATCGCCTCCGAAGGTAAAAGCCAGATGCACATCGCCAAAGCAGGTTAGGATAGATTGGTATCCGAGTCAAGTTGGCACGGACAGCGGGGCAAAGCCAAAAGGGATTGATGGCGTGGCGATTTGGTATGCGGAAGGCGGGATTCCTACTGATAATGCTCTGTGGCGGTTCTTGGCACTTGATACCAATTCGCCGTATATTCATAGTGTTGGGAATAATGCAACTGTGACATTGGCTTACAAGGCACAGTGGTTTGATAAGAGGAAGCGGATGGGAGCATTTGGCAACCCGGTAACCGTGGCAGTAACAGCGTAATATGGACGCAAAGGCACAAAGAAAAACATTAGCACACAGATTTACACAGATTGAAATGATAAACACAGATTTAAATAATTTCAATAAATCAAGACTGTGGAAATCTGTTTTATCTGTGAATATCTGTGTGCGTTCTTTAATTCGTGGTTAAAAAAAGAATTGGGATTATTTATCTTAATGCGAAGCGGATTTTGATACCGTTTGGCTCTATTTGGAGTCCGAATCCACTTTCAGGTAAATGAGTTGCTATTATTGCTGATGCCACACGGTTTAATATAGCGACACCTACACAATAACTTGCGTTTTGTAGGACACTACGCTTTTTCTTTCTTAATTCCCGATATTCATCCCACTTCTGTTCATCAGCCCATTTCCAGGCAACAGTATCTGATAAACTGTGCTCCTCAATATATTTTTCCTTAGCTTCTATTTCAGAATACATTGCTCTCGCATCTTCCCTTATGGATAAATTATAAGCTTCTAAATTCGGATACCATTCAACAGCATCGTAATAGTCTTCCTCTTTTCCGATAAGAGCCCCTGAATTTGAATGAGCGTGTAAAATATAGTCATCTTTGAGAACACCAGCATACCATCTTGCTCCGAAGAATGCACTCCAGATAGTAGCTTCTATTGCATAAGCTCTTATAGCACTTTTTTTGTGTCCCATATATTGCTCGCCAAGTCCGGGAAGCAATAAAGAAAGAGCAATCGTTTTCTTCTGAGACTTATGTTCAACCACAATCCCAGACGGAGATACTCTCTCACTTCTCCCTCCATAAATTGCGGTACTTAAAAATACTATAACTACTGTGAAAAATAGTTTTTTCATTTTTTCTCCTTATCTATTTACTTTACTACTGCGAATTTCTTGAAACGGGTATTGCCATCTACTTCTACTCTCAATAAATAAACACCACTTGGGATATCAGGGAGTAAGGCATCTTGATAATTCTTTTTGCCTATCTTTCCCTTAAGCTCGCTGACTACCTCGCCAGCAAGGTTTATTATCTTTATATCAACATCCTTTGCATCTCCACTAAAATAATGCACCCATCCCCTGTCTCTTATTGGGTTTGGATATACATAAAAATCACTTGTCTTAAATACACTTGATGGAGAAGGCGAAAGTGGAGTTAGTTTTCCGTATATCCCATTATTAGCCGAGTTGCGATGCAAGCTGGGCCAGGGCAAATCTCCCTTGGAACCGACACTCCAGCCATAAAGTTTGCCATCATCACATCCAATAAAGATTTCAACTATACCATCGCTATTTAAGTCCTCCAATATCGGAGTAGAATAAATTTCACCACCCACAGAAAACGGAAATCCCGTAAGCAATTCTCCTTTATTATCATAGGCAAGGAGCTTTGAATCTGTGGAGCCAATGATAATCTCAAACTGTCCATCATTATTTATATCTCCAATCACAGGAGATGATTGTAAATCCCTACTTACTCCTGTATTTACAGGGAATCCTGGCACATTCGCACCATTATTATTAAGCACATAAATCTTATTGCCTGCGGCAATTACTATGTCCAAAAATGAATCACTGTCAATATCAGCCAGAGCAGGAGAGGAGTAAAAAGAAGTATCATCAAGTTCCCGTTTCCAAAGAGCTTCTCCGTCACTGCTAATACAATGAACTTCTCCATCACCTGTATTTACAATAATCTCAGGAGAGCCGTCTCTATCTAAATCACCAACTACAGGAGATGATGTCGTGCGTGAAAGGCGGGGCTTAATTGCAGTCCACTTTGTTGTGCCATCCGGTGCAAGAGCCCAGAGTCTTCCGTCCAGAGCAATCGCATAAATTGTGCTACTGGCTGAATCCCAAACAGGAGTAGCCCATATCCAGTCATGTAAATCTTTAGCCCACAATAAGCTGTCTTCACTAAATATCTGTAACTTTCCATCTTTTGAACCGAAGATTATTTCATCCTTGCCATCAAAGTTAATATCTGCAAGAAGTGGAGCTCCTATGATGGACCCGTCAGTTATACCACGTTTTGCAAAAAGCTGATTCCCATAGACATCCCAGGCATATAAATGTCCTTTTATTTTTTGGAAAGTATCTGACTTTGCCTTATTATAGCTAATTAGATTAGAACCTTTCCCACAAGTTGTATCCTTACCAGTAAATGGTGTAGCTACTACATCCAAGACACCATTTCCGTCTATATCTCCAATAGCAACAGAACCAAAAAATCCATAATAATTATCCCCACTCATAGGTATAGTTCTTCTCCATAGGGCATCTCCATTAGATTTGTAGGCACAAACGACACTTCCTATAATCGTATCCAAGACTCCGGAGAATATTACAGGTTCGCCATCAACTTCTGCAATATTAGGCGAATTTACATCAAAGAAACTGCCACACTGGACAGGAAAGTTAGCATACTTCATATCAAACTTGACAGAGAAACTCATCATTGTATCGGGTTTATTTATGTTATATATGGAGATATGGGAAATTGAGCTTGAGTTGTCATTTGTGTTTGGAGCTGTATATGGCGTAAATTGAGCAGAGTTTCCATCATAAAAGACATCCCATTTTGAGCCATAGAAGAAAGCTTCACCATCAGTCGCAAGCCATGGTGGGATTTCGAAATCTTGAATTCCGTCTGCTTCTTCCATATCTACTCCCTTTGGGCTACCAACATTTATCTCATTGTATAATGAATCGGAGGCAATTTTATCTTCATCTATATGCCAAATAGCAAGTCCTCCCATTCCAGAATCAGGTGGCAATCCCCAATCATAATACCCACTAAATGAGGTGAGGATTCCATCTTTCCATACCCGTATTCCAGTTGAATCAATATGCAAAATAGAGTCTTCAGAATACTCAAATTTATAAACCGTAGTATCTTTTGAGACATCTACGAATCTCTCTTCTATAAGGAAATACTCTTTTGTGTTTATAGGGACCTTATAAATTTTTGGAATAGTTACATTTGTATCCAGTCCGCATCTCATGTAAATAGGCATATATTCGGTTATATCTTTAGTAAGTTCAACAGGTTTTATAAATCCAAGGTGCTCTGAGTTCCAGGCACATATAGCAGGAGGTAAGAGTCCATTCAAATTCCAGTTCCCCGTTCCCATTAGAGCCCAGCCCCCAATTCCCATACTCCTGCCCGATATATCATATAAGTCAAAAAGTCCAAGCTGGTGTCCAAATTCATGACAAAGTCCTCCCTGCAAAAACCCATACATTCCATCCTGACAGGCAGTTTCAGAATATAACATACCATCTACAATTGGGACAGCACCACCATCTACCCAAATTGGTTGTCCGAAATATCCATCAATTCCTGATATAAAGCAATCTGGGATATCGTAATTTGAGTCCCAAAAATAATCAGTCTGCCACGATGCACCTGCGTGAAAAACAATTACTCCGCCTGAGTTTCTGGCATATTTTGAAAAATCTATCTCAGGGCTCTCTTTATCACAAACTGAAACTGCATCCTTGAAAAGTGTTAGTATTCCACGCATATAATTTTCTGGGTCTCCGTAATAAGTTAGCTTGTAAGGAAGCTTATAAGATAAGGACTCAGCTTCAGGAACAACCTTATATTCTACCCATAATTTGTGTCCGGAAATATCCCAATAGTAGTTTTGCAGGAATTCTAATAGGTGTTCAAAGTACCTTTTCGTATGAGGCGGGTCATAGTAAAGATTGTGATATCCTTTATCTCCCACGATTGAATCAAATGGCGAGAAATAATTATCGTTCCCTACCCAAGAAGGAGGATTAGCTCGCCGATTAGTTTTATGTCCCAATGAATCATACGGATATTCATTTCCATGAATATCCATTAGCCCGTTTCCTGTAGTACCAGTTTCAGTATCTGGTTGAAATTCAACTCTTATTCCAAGAACATAAAGTGTATCTACTCCTTGTTTCCCTTCCCTTAATTTTTTGAGCAAATCTCTGGTTGATGGTCTTGAGATATATCGTTTAAGCTCGGGCTGTTCTTTAAATAGTTTATCCCATTTCTCTTGAACAAATTTTGCTCTCTTTATTCCAAGTTCTTTTGTTTGCTTAAGTTGGTCAATATCACTTGCCCATACCCCGCAACTCCATAACCACACAATCCCACAAAAACACATAGCTCTTTTTAACATTTATTCCTCCAAATATTCTGATTCGCCTTCTGTTTTTATGCCCTTTTATATTCCTATATTCCGGAGGGAGAGGGATTCGAACCCCCGTTCCTAAATAGGAAACACGATTTCGAGTCGTGCGCCTTCGTCCGCTCGGCCACCCCTCCAATGCCTTGCCGATAAGGATTTATAAGGTTTTGCTGTTTTCCGAAAATCTCCTTGTGCCAAATTTGTGCTACTCTCATGCTCTTATTTGGCTTTCTTAACCTCATCGTATTCATTTTATTATTAAATTTAAAGCTTGTCAATAAAATAAAAGTCTTCCACAAGATTTTTCTTTTGTATAAGCAATAGAATTTTATGCTATTTTTCTTGACATCAGTTATTTGGGGATTATTTATTAAAAGATGAGTGCTTTATTATTATTATTACTGCTGAATCATATTGATATAGCGAAGGTAAGTGGGGTAATTCAC
Source organism: Caldifarciminota bacterium (assembly GCA_023129235.1). GTDB lineage: Bacteria > Hydrothermota > UBA3073 > JACQXS01 > JACQXS01 > JAGMCN01. The sequence continues at coordinate 10,015 of JAGMCN010000038.1, forward strand.
CCTCCGACTGCTGAATATACCCTGAAAGCGATTAAACAAGCGGAAGAAGACGGAGCAGAATGCCTCATAATTGAGCTTGATACTCCGGGTGGGCTTGATGAGTCAATGCGAGAAATCACAAAAGCTGTTTTAAATGCAAAGGTTCCAGTAATTGTTTATGTTTATCCAAGTGGAGCAAGGTGTGCATCAGCAGGGGTCTTTATTTTGCTTTCATCTCATATTGCGGCAATGACTCCTGGGACAAACATCGGAGCGGCTCATCCTGTAGCAATGGGTGGTGGAAAAATGGATGAAACGATGAAAGCAAAGGTAGAAAATGATGCTGTTGCTTACATAAAATCAATTGCTAAAAAAAGGGGAAAGAATGAGGAGTGGGCAGAGAATGCAGTTCGCAAATCTGTGAGCGTAACTGCAGACGAGGCACTGGAGCTTGGAGTAATTGATATGATTGCAGAGAATTTGGAGGAACTTTTAGACAAACTTGATAGCCTGGAAGTAGAACTTGAGAGTGGAACTCGGGTGCTTAATACTAAGGGTGAATCCACAAAAGAGATTAAATGGAGTTTCAAGGAGAAGTTTTTTTCTAAAATAGCTAATCCAACTATAGCTTATATGCTTTTAATGATTGGGATGTGGGGAATTATACTTGAGTTCTCTCATCCCGGAACATTTATTCCAGGAGTGGTTGGTGGAATTTCGCTTATTCTTGCGTTTTATTCTTTCCAGATATTGCCTATAAACTATGCAGGGGTGGGACTTATTATTCTTGGGTTTATTTTATTTATTATGGAGGCACTAACGCCAACTTATGGACCCCTTGCAATAGGGGGTGTTATCTCATTGGCTCTTGGCTCGTTGATGCTTATAAAGGTCAAAGCTCCATTTTTGCAGATTTCAAGAGTTTCAATAATCGTAGCAGTTGCTTTAACTGGGTCGTTCTTTGTTTTTGCATTGGCTATGGC
>JAGMCN010000039.1 GCA_023129235.1 Caldifarciminota bacterium
GGGACGGTAGGCTGGATGATGCCACTGTTTTTCCATGTAGTAAGCAATTGGTCGTTAGCCCTAAACTGTTTTCGACCAAAATTGGAAGCCTACGACCAGAAAAAATCGAGAAGACCCTACGCATGATTGCGGCGTATCAAACAGAAACTTTTTATAAAACTGTCCACAAGCCAGTTCAGCATAAAGAATTTACCCCGGGAGAATCTTATATTCGCTACGCCGGTAGAATCTACGATGAGAAAGAAATGATTTCTTTAGTGGATTCTGCTCTTGACTTCTGGCTTACCGCAGGAAGATATGCTAAGCAGTTTGAGTCGGAATTCGCAAATTTCTTAGGGGTAAAACATTGCATTCTAACCAACTCTGGGTCTTCTGCAAATCTCTTAGCCATTTCAGCTTTAACCTCCCCAAAGTTAGGAGAAAGAAGGCTTAAACCCGGCGACGAAGTAATCACCGTAGCCGCCGCTTTCCCGACAACGGTAAATCCAATCATTCAGAATAACCTGATTCCTGTCTTTGTAGATGCAGATGTTGGAACTTATAATATCCAAGTAGATAAAATTGAAGCCGCTTTATCTGAAAAAACAAAAGCTATCTTTTTAGCCCATACGCTTGGTAATCCTTTTGATATCGATAAAATTTTAGAAATATGTAAAAAATACTACCTCTGGCTAATAGAAGATAACTGTGATGCGGTAGGTTCAAAATACAATGGTAAATATACAGGCTCATTTGGGCATATAGCTACTTTTAGTTTCTATCCACCTCATCATATAACGATGGGAGAAGGAGGAGCATTGGTAACCAACGACGCTCAGTTAAAAAAGTTAATCGAATCTTTTAGAGACTGGGGAAGGGATTGTTGGTGTGAGCCAGGACATGATAATACCTGTGGTAAGAGGTTTGGATGGCAATTGGGCACTTTGCCTTACGGATATGACCACAAATATATTTATTCGCATATTGGCTACAATTTAAAAGTTACAGATATGCAGGCGGCGATAGGAGTAGAGCAATTGAAAAAACTGCCAGATTTCATAAAGGCAAGAAAGAGGAATTGGCAACTTCTTTACGAAGGATTAAAGAAATACGAGGATTATTTCATTCTTCCTAAAGTTGCAGATAAATCCAATCCCAGTTGGTTTGGGTTTCTATTAACAGTTAAAGAGAACGCTCCATTTTCAAGGAATGAGATTACAAATTACCTGGAAGAAAACAAGATTGCGACCAGGTTGCTCTTTTCGGGGAATATCATTCGACATCCGAGTTTTGAGAATGTGAAATATCGTGTTTACAATACTCTTAAGAATACAGATTTTATTATGAATAACACCTTTTGGATTGGTGTTTATCCTGGTCTTACGGATGGAATGATTGATTATATATTGGGGAAGTTTGATGAGTTTTTAAGAGGCGAACGTAAATGAGTACGAGGGAAGAATCTATGCCAACTGCGAATATTGAAAATAACCCCAAAGTTACAATCCTCCTCCTTAACTATAATGGATGGAAGGATGCAATCGAATGTTTAGAATCTGTTTATAAGATAACGTACCCCAATTGGGAGGTTATTCTTGTTGACAACGGGTCAGAGGATGATTCGGTGTCAAAAATAAAAGAATGGGCAGCAGGCAAAATCCCAGTTGAATCTAAGTTTTTTGATTATGATGCGGAAAGAAAACCGATAGAATATATTGAAGAGCTATTCTACGATGAAGAAGAAGCGAAGGTTAAGGTATCGAAAGAAGAAAAAGAATGGGATATGTTACTTCCACATCAAAAACTTTTCATATTACGAATAGAGAAGAATTGTGGGGTTACTGGGGGTGAGAATATTGGGACAGAATATATCTTAAGCGAGAGGAAAACGGATTATATCTTAATATTGAATAATGATACGGTGATGAATCCAGATTTTCTGGGGGAGCAGGTGAGGGTGGCGGAGAGTGATGAGAGGATTGGGATTGTTGGAGCAGTAAATTACTATTATGATGAGCCTGAAAAGGTTTGGTTTTGCGGGGGTAAAATCAATTTTTGGAACGGAAAAGTTTATGCTATTGGAGTAAATGAGGTAGATAAAGGAGAGTATGATATGATTAAAGAAGTGGACTATGTCTCAGGTTCATGTTTTTTGATTAAAAAGGAAGTAATAGAAAAAGTTGGTATGTTAGATCCCGAATATTTTGCATATTGGGAAGAGGCAGATTGGTGTGTCCGTGCTCATAAGGCAGGCTATAAGGTTCTTT
>JAGMCN010000004.1 GCA_023129235.1 Caldifarciminota bacterium
CTAAATCCTTTTGGGTGAGTTTTCTGTCCCATATTATTTCTCCTTTACTATAACAGTGATGTGAGATGTCCGTCTGCACATAATATCTGCGCGTCCCATAGCTCTTCTTTTTATTCTTTTAAATGTGGGTCCTTGGTTAATTTTAATGTTAGATACAAGTAAATCAGCTGGTAGAGGAGCATCCGGCCCTACTTTATTCTTGAAATTTGATGCCGCAGAGTGAACCACTTTGAAAAGAGAAACAGAAGACGGCGATGGATGAAATCTTAATATACTTTCTACTTCAGCTACAGTTTTTCCTTTAAGTGGGTCTATAAATCTTTTCAACTTTTTAGCCGACACTCTAACATATTTTTGACAAGCATTTGCTTCCATAATTTATTTAGCTCTGCCTTCAGCCCTTGCTTTTTTGCCTCCATGCGACCTAAAAGTACGAGTAGGTGCAAATTCTCCAAGCTTGTGTCCTACCATATTTTCGGTAATATAAACAGGCACATGCTTACGGCCGTCATGAATTGCGATTGTATGCCCCACAAATTCCGGGACAATGACCGACCTTCTTGACCAAGTGCGTATAACTTTCTTTTCGTGTGCGGCATCTATCTTTTCAATTTTTTTAAGTAGCTTTGGGTCAACCCAAAATCCTTTTTTAAGAGACCTTGACATTTATTTTCTCCTTTTCACAATATATTTATCTGACAGTTTTTTTCTGCGGGTCCTAAATCCTTTTGCAGGAATACCTGTGGGACTTCGAGGAATATGCCCTTTTGACTTTCCTTCTCCTCCACCCATCGGATGGTCCACAGGATTCATTGTTGTTCCTCTCACTTTTGGTCGTCTACCAAGCCACCTTGACCTTCCTGCTTTACCAAGCACTATTCTATTATGGTCTGGATTAGATACTTTACCAAGTGTAGCAAGACAATCCAGAGACACAAGCCTAACTTCCCCTGAGGAGAGTTTTATATGAGCATACGGCTCCTCTTTTGTAAGCATTTGTGCACTGGTTCCAGCAGAGCGAATCAGTACACCTCCTCTGCCTGACTGAAGCTCCAGATTATGAAATTCCATTCCAACTGGGATTTCACGCAATGGAAGAGTATTACCAATTTTTACCGGAGAACCCGGACCTGATGTAACTTCATCTCCTGTCTGCAATCCAAAAGGAGCAAGAATATATCTTTTTTCTCCATCCTCATATTGTAGTAAAGCTATACGTGCACTCCGATTGGGATCATATTCAATACTAATAACCTTCGCAAGAATCCCAAATTTATCACGTTTAAAGTCAATAATACGATATTTGCGTTTATGTCTTCCACCACGATGCCTTGAGGTAATTCGTCCGGTATTACCTCTTCCACCAGTCCTGGGAAGAGGAGTAAGTAAAGATTTTTCTGGCGTTCTTTTTGTTATCTCAGAAAAATCGCTATAGGTCTGATATCTTTGAGTAGGAGTAACCGGTTTTCTCTTTTTTATTCCCATTATACCCCTTCGAATATTTCTATTTTGTCTCCTTTTTTAAGCTTACATATTGCTTTTTTCCAAGAAGCCCTTCTTCCCTCGAACCTGCCAAGTCTTTTAGGTTTTCCTTTCACAAATTGAGTATTCACTTCTAAAACCCTTACTTTAAATAATTCTTCAACAGCATGTTTTATCTCAATTTTATTGGCATTGCGTGCGACACAAAAGGTATATTTGTTATCATTTGTCTTTAAGTCTACGGCTTTCTCCGTGACAATTGGATGAAAAATTATAGTTCTTGGGTCTCTCATTTTTTCTCTTTTGCAGAGCTTGAATTTGCGTTTTCTGGTTGATTAGATTTCTTGTCTTTTGCACGAATTGAATTTGTGTCTGTTTGTTCAGATTTTGAGCTCTCGTCCACAGCTGGTTGCATTCGTTTCATAAAAGCTTCAAGTCCATCTAAAGGAAAAACCATAACATCTGTTTTTACGACATCAAAAACATTTAAGTCTTTTGCAGAAGTAAAGTTTGTATTCTTAATATTTCTACCGGAGAGGTAAACATTGGGCTCAAGTTTTTGAGGTGAGAACAAAATTCTCTTCTTTGAGGAAAGTCCAAGTGCTTGAAGCATACCAACAAACTTTTGTGTGCGTGGTTCAGGAAAACTTAAATCTGAGAGTAGAATAATCTTTCCTTCCTTTGCCTTATAAGATATAGCAGAAAGTAAAGCAAGTCTCAATTTTTTATGAGGGATACGGTAATAGTAATCTCTTGGTTTTGGGCCAAAGACAATTCCACCTCCTCGCCAGATAGGAGAGCTTCTTGTGCCTGCTCTTGCTCTTCCTGTATGTTTTTGCCTCCATGGTTTCCTGCCTCCACCTCTTACTTCTGCTCTTGTCTTAGTTGAAACGGTACCCTGTCGTTTATTTGCCTGATACATACGGACTGCTTCGTAAATAACTTCTTCATTTAGTTTCATTTCAAATATTTCAGGAGGCAAAGTCTTTTCGTCAACAACTTTACCCTCTTTTGAATATACATTAAGTTTTAACATAGATTCGGTAATTAACCATCATTCATTGATTTCCGCGAATTCTTAAAATCAAATATCGATAAATTCATTTTTGTTTTACCAGGACCCACGAGTTTTTTGCTCCTGGGACTTGACCTTTCAGAAACAATAAATTCTTTGTCTCATCTATCTTAATGACTTTTAGATTTCTTACAGTCATTTTCTGATTTCCCATTCTTCCAGGCATTTTACGTCCTTTATAGACTTTGCCGGGAGTTTTTGATGTTCCAATAGAACCTGTACTACGACCGAGTCCTGAACCATGACCTCCAGGTCCACCATGAAATCCATGTCTTTTCATAACTCCTTGAAACCCTTTACCCTTAGAAGAAGCAGTTACATTTACTTTTGAATTTGTGGATACTTTGAAAATAGAAAGAGTAATTTCTTTACTGAGCTCCCAATCTGATGGCAAATCTCTTATTTCATACAATATCTTAGTAGGTTTCACCCCGCTTTTCTTAAATACTCCAGCGTATGGATGATTTGGGTTCTTCATCTCTCCTGCTCCAAGAACACAAGCATTATATCCATCAGTTTCTTTTGTCTTTTTGCGTATAACAGTGTTAGGTATTGCCTCAATTACAGTTACTGGAATAAGTTCACCAACCTCATTAAAAATCTGTGTCATGCCTAATTTTTTGCCAATCAATCCAATCATGTTGATTTCACCGCAACATCCACTCCTGCAGGAAGATTAAGACTACTAAGCGATTCCATAGTCTCACGAGTTGGGTTTTTAACCTCAACAAGACGCTTATGTATCCTGATTTCAAATTGTTCTCGTGATTTCTTGTCAATGTTGGTAGAACGCAAGACTGTATACAAGCTTCGTTTCGTAGGTAAAGGAATGGGTCCTGAGATTTCTCCTCCTGTTTCCCGCAAAGTGTTCACAATCTCTCGAACAGCTTGGTCTAAAAGTCTATGGTCGTATGCCTTAAACTTTATCCTTATTTTTTCCATCTTTTATCGCTAAAAGTTACTCCTACTATATTATTCTATAACTTCAGTTACTACACCAGCCCCTACTGTTTGTCCACCTTCACGGATAGCGAACCTCATTTCTTTCTCCATAGCAACTGGAGAGATAAGTTTAATCTCAAGCTCTACATTGTCTCCCGGCATAACCATTTCAACACCCTTTTGTAGAGATGCGATACCCGTAACATCCATAGTTCGGAAATAAAATTGAGGTGAATATCCATTAAAGAATGGAGTATGGCGTCCACCTTCCTCTTTAGTCAAGACATATATCCGACCTTTAAAAACAGTATGTGGAGTAATACTTCCTGGAGCAGCAATAGCCATCCCACGTTCCAGACTATCTTTTTCAATTCCACGAACGAGAACGCCAACATTATCTCCTGCAACAGCTTCATCAAGGATTTTTCTAAACATCTCAAGAGATGTAGCCACAGTTTTACGAGTTGGTTTAAATCCAACAATTTCTACAGGGTCACCGGGTTTTATTCTTCCGCGTTCAACTCTACCTGTTCCAACAGTCCCGCGACCGGTAATAGAAAAGACATCCTCCACAGACATAAGGAAAGGTTTGTCAACATCTCTTACAGGGTCAGGTATATAATTATCAACAGCTTCCATAAGTTCCCACACAAATTTACACTCTTCGCAGTTTGGGTCAGAAGCTTCCAGGCACTTAAGGGCAGAGCCTTTAACAATTGGGATTTTGTCTCCCGGGAATTCATATTTTGTCAGAAGGTCTCTAATTTCAAGTTCTACAAGCTCTATAAGTTCAGGGTCATCCACCTGGTCTATTTTATTAAGAAAGACAACAATAGCAGGAACATTAACCTGACGAGCGAGCAAGACATGTTCACGAGTCTGAGCCTGAGCTCCATCTGCGGCTGAGACTACAAGAATAGTTCCTTCCATCTGAGCAGCACCTGTAATCATATTTTTAATATAATCACGATGTCCTGGGCAGTCTATGTGAGCGTAGTGACGTTTTTCAGTTTCGTACTCAAGATGAGCAAGTTGAATAGTTAAACCCCGAGCTTTTTCTTCTGGAGCTTTATCAATCTGGTCGTAAGCAGTAAACTTTGCAAACCCCTTTGTCTCAAGAACCTTAGTGATAGCCGCAGTTAATGTAGTTTTCCCATGGTCCACATGGCCAATAGTCCCTATATTTAAGTGGGGTTTTGTCCGTTCAAACTTTTCCTTAGCCATAATTCCTCCTTCTTTGTTCGTTAATCGTTGAATCGGATATCGTTAATCGGGATAAGGAAATCCGAATAACGAATAAACGAGTAGTGATTAACATCATACCTAATAACCTCTAATTTTCTTCAGAACAGAAGTTTGTTCTTCTTTGGGTAATTTTTGATACTTATCAAATTTCATAAAGTGGACAGCTCTACCCTGTGTGATTGACCTAATATCCGTTGCATAACCAAACAATTTACGAAGAGGGCAGGTAGCCAAAATTGTATGCCTAATTTCATTTCCTGACAAACTCAAGATTTTTCCTCCCTTTGCATTTAAATCATCCAGCACATTTCCGAGATATTCCGCTGGAACAACTATCTCAAGTTTCATCATTGGTTCCAATAAAATAGATTCTGCTTTTCCCACCGCAGATTTAAAAGCAATTGATGCAGCGATTTCAAAACTGAGCGAAGATGAATCTACTGGATGATAAGACCCGTCAAGAAGAACTACTTCTATATCTATTAGTGGGAACCCAGCCAGATTTCCAATACGCATACTTGCTTCCACGCCCTTTCGTATTGCACTCCAGTATTCTCGTGGAACAGCACCATTTTTCACTTCTTCTCTGAAACTGAATCCTTTTCCTCCTGGAAGGGGACTTACTTTAAGCAACACATCACCATATTGGCCATGTCCTCCAGTTTGTTTAATAAATTTACTTCTTTCCTGGACAGATTTTGTAATAGTTTCCTTATAGGAGACTTGAGGGTTTCCAAGTTTGACTTGCAGGGAAAATTCACGAGCCAGTCTTTGAGTCAACACCTGAAGATGTAATTCACCCATACCCGATATCAATGTTTCTCCTGTCTCAGGCACAGTTTTGAGTTCAAGAGTAGGGTCATCAATTATTAAATTGCTAATTACTTCGGAAAACTTTTCTTCATCCTTATGAGTTTTTGGCTCTATTTTTGCAGAGATTACAGGCTCAGGAAATTCAAGAGTATTTAGCAGGACTTTAGATTCAACTCCTGTTGATTTTAAGGTATGTCCAGTTCGTGCCTGTTTAAATCCATAAACTGCCACTATATCACCAGCATTAGCAGTGCGAATGCTCTTGCGTTTATTTGCATGCATCAAGAATATATGGGAGATACGTTCTTTGGTGCCGGTATTTACATTAAAGATTTGCATACCAGTGCTAATTTTTCCTGAATAGATGCGGAGATAAGCAAGTTTGCCGTGTTGGTCAGTTTGGAGCTTAAAAACTAATGCACAAAAATTAGGGTCATTTGGGCTAATTTTGCCCTCAATAAGAGGACGGTCGGAAGGAGAAGGCAAATAATTGATAATACCATCAAGTAAGAGCTGGACACCTATATTCTTTAAAGAAGCACCAAAAAATACAGGAACAAACTTTTTCTGGATTGTAAGTTTTCGTATAGTTTTAATTAACTCGTCAGGAGCAATTGAGTGATTAGCAAGATACTTTTCCGCAACCTCATCTTCTTCAAGTGAAATAGTTTCAAGGAATTTCTCTCTTGTCTCCTCATAAATTGATTTTAAGTGATTTGGAATCTCTTTCACAGTAAATTCCGAACCATCTTCTTCTTGTGACCACTCAATTAATTCTTCTGACATTACATCACAGACTGAGTGGAATTCACGTTCGAGTCCCACGGGAAATTGCAACTCCAGTGGATATCTACTTAATCTATCTTTTATCATTTGGACACAATGATATGGGTCTGCACCAACTCTGTCAAGTTTATTTATATAAACAATTATTGGAATACCATATTTATCTGCCTGCTGCCACACAGCTTCTGATTGCGATTCTACCCCCTCAACCGCACTAAATATCATAACAGCACCATCAAGAACACGCAAGCTTCTCTCTACTTCACCGGTGAAGTCAACATGCCCAGGAGTATCTACAATGTTGATTCGTTTCTCTTTCCAATAACAAGTAGTAACTGCACTTGTAATAGTAATTCCTCTGTCTTTCTCCTCTTTCATCCAATCCATAGTAGCATTTCCCTCATCTACTTCACCGATCCTATGAATTTCATTAGTATAGTAAAGCATCCTCTCTGTAGTAGTAGTTTTGCCTGCATCTATATGTGCAATTACACCAATATTTCGTATATCACTTAAATTTACCATTTGAAACGGGCGAAAGCTCTATTTGCCTGTGCCATTTTACGAGTATCTTCCTTGTGTTTATAAGCAGTACCTTTTTCTTCACTTGCAAGAATTATCTCCTCAGCAAGTCGTTTTGCAAAAGAACTTCCCTTCTTTTCCCTTGCTGCTTTAACAATCCATCTTATAGCAAGCGTGAGTTTTCGTGATGAACTCACTTCTCTGGGCACCTGATAAGTAGCTCCACCAATTCTCCTTGGTCTAACTTCCGTTGAGGGTTTTACATTGTTAATTGCTTGTGAAAAAACCGAGAGTCCAGCTTTTTTAGTTTTAGTTTCGACAATTTCCAACATATCGTAAAAAAGGCTTTCGGCAACATATTTCTTTCCATCCCACATAACAGAATTTATAAACTTGCCGACAATTGGATTATTATAACGTGAATCAAGAACTTGTTCTCTCTTTTCTGCTCTTCTTCTTCTCATAATAGTTAATAGCTAATAGATAACAGTTGACTGTTATTCAGCTTTTGATTTTTTAGTCCCATACCTGGAACGACTTTGCTTACGACCTTCAACTCCCGAAGTATCCATAGTACCTCTAATTATATGATACCTTACTCCGGGTAAGTCTTTTACTCTTCCACCTTCAACCAGTACAATAGAATGCTCCTGTAAGGAATGCCCCTCGCCAGGAATATAGCAGGTAACCTCATATCCTGATGTCAATCTGACTTTAGCAACCTTTCTCAATGCAGAATTTGGTTTTTTAGGAGCAAGAGTATGAACTTTTGTGCATACACCTCTCCTTTGAGGGTTTTTTAAAAGTGCTGGCACCTTATGCTTTTTTCTTAATTTTTTTCTTCTTTTTCTTATTAGTTGATTTATTGTCGGCATTTTCTTCCTCCATTTTCCCATCCGTATCCACAGG
>JAGMCN010000040.1 GCA_023129235.1 Caldifarciminota bacterium
CCTCTCTGCACAATCATATCTATTCCGCCGATATCAAGCATCATTTCCGTTCGCATCAGGTCAAAATCATAGACAGCGTCCACTAATTCCTGAAAGAATGCGGCTTCAGTCATTGCAGTCATAACTGCATTCTCCACTCCTGTTGGCCAGATAACTCCATCCATTCCGAAAGCACTCCATCCCTGAACAAATACTCCGTTCTCTTCAGCAAATTTCTTAATTAATGATATTCTTTCTTTGTAATCCTCAATTTCTTTTTTACCCGGTTTACTTAATAGATATTTTAACTTTGCAATATCCTCTCTTTCTGTAACAGGAAATTTTGTGCTTCTCGGCAGATTAAAATCTTCAAATAATTCTACTCTTTCCGGCTGGATTACCCAGCCCGGAGGAATGTCCTCGTCTGTCTTTTTAACCTTCTGAAGAATCTCTCCCTCCGGTGTCTCATAAATTCTGCAGAGGACGTTTTCTTCACTCCAGTCTTTTATTTTAACATCCTGATGAATACTCCATGGAAAAGAAACATCCAGGATATCATCAACTCCTAAACTGAGCCATGCTTTGACTCTTTTGAAATCATCTGAAATATCCCAGGGTTCAGGAAGTGTATGAAGATGTTCAAGTCTCATAGTGTACCAGTGCTTGATTTCCTTACCATTTTTCTTCCACCTCAAGTTCTCCGGAGGGCTGAAACCAAAGCACCAGCAGTAGAGCGGAACATGGTCAACTTCTTCCCTGTTAATAGCAGCCAGTATTCTTTCCTTTGAGTTCATAATTCTATCCCTTCATCAAATTCCTCAATACAAACATCTCAAGACCCTCATAATCTCTTTTATTGATATAACTCTGCATCTTTTTTCTGTCAATTGTCCTGACTATTTCAAGAAGTCTCAAAAAAATCTCCCTGCTATTTTTAAGATGCTCTAAAGACTTTTCTTTTCTTTGTGTTCTCATTGCCTTTATATCAAGCCCGATAAACTCTCCATTCCTGCCATATCCGTTTTCTTCTAATACTCTCACCTGATTAAATGCTCTTCTTAAATCTACCGAGCCAAATGTCTTATCTTCATCAAACTTCAATCCGTTCTGGTCATTCAGATGGACAGTCCAGAGTTTGCCATGTGCTAATGCATAACCCATCTCATCTGAGGGGTCAATCCCTGCTAAGATACAATGAGCACTTTCAATATTCACGCCAACCCTTGATTCATCCACTGTGAGAAATCCCAGAGCTATTGCATGTCCCGCCGTTGGAATAAATGCATGGTCCATTGGCTCATTTGGTTTTGGTTCAATTAAAATGCGAATATCCTTATCATATTCAAGCATTGCGTTAATTGCGTTAACCATATGAGAGATTGCAAGCCTGGAATCCTTAGCTTCGCGGATGTAAGTTCCCTCCCTTGCAAGCCACAACACAATATCTCTTGTCCCGAGAGCTTTTGCAATGTCAATAGCCCTTTTACTTCTTTCTATTGCATATTTTCTGCAGGAAGAATCATTTGATGTATATGCACCGTCAATTGTTCTTTCATCTTCCCACAATCTTGGAGCAACAAATTCAGCAGTGAGACCTTCATCTTTTAGTTTCTTGCGTAACCTTTTTGCCTTTGCCATGATTTGTTCCGGTTTAAGGTCATTCATATCCGGAACAGCATCATCATCATGAAACTGAATACCGTCAAACCCGAGTTTCTTATAGAACTTTAGTTTTTCAGGAAAGCTGAATTCTTTTCGGACAGGAGGCCCAAAAGGGTCAGCTCCCGGATGAATATTCCACGGACCAAAAGAAAATCTGTACTTAGTTAACTCTTTCTTTGCCATTTTTTGTCTCCTTTTCAATTGTAGATTCTCTTATAATTAGTTCTGGTTTATAGACGACTTTTCTTGGAGGGAGTTGATTACCTATCTCTATCCTTTCCATAAGCAAATTTGCAGCTGTAGAGCCAATCTGATAATTTGGTTGAGAAATTGTAGTCAGCGGAATGTGAAATACTGAAGCAAAATCCATATTGTCATAACCCACAAGAGAAATATCATCCGGCACTTTTATATTTCTTTTCTTTAATTTTTTGAAGATACCTATTGCCATAATATCACTCCATGTAAAAATGGCAGTTGGCGGGTTTTTGAAATCCAATATTCTGGTTAAATTTGCTTTCAGAGCTTTCTCATCAAGATTACCGGAAGTAACCAGCTCTTCGTCATATTTTATTTCGTATTGTTCTAAAATTTTCCTGTACCCTTTCCGTATTTCTCCATCAGAATAAATTTCTTCTGATACTCCAAAATAAGCAATCCTTTTATGCCCAAGAGTTACCAGATGTTCTGTGGCAAGTTTTCCACCTTCATAATCGTCGTCTCCCGCAAAATCACAATCCACTCCATCAAGCATTTCGCTCATAAAAACGAACGGGATTTTTGCTTTTTCTATGATTTTTGATAGTTTTTCATTGTATTTAACCGGAGTCAGGATAATTCCATCCACTCTTCTTGAAATGAGTGTTTCAATTTGTTCTATTTCCTCTTCTATATTTCCTTCATTGAGACAGGAGATTAGAATGTGATGTTTATGGAAAGCACTTTCCTGAATTCCTTTTATTCTTTCTATAGTAGTAGGATTACCAATGTAGAGGGTAACCAGCCCTATGGTTTTTGTGAATTTTGTAACCAGTGCTCTTGCAATAGAATCGGGTGAATACCCTAATTTTTCTACAACGGTTTTCACCCTTTTTTTCGTAGTGGAAGAGACATCTTTTCTATCGCAAAGGGCTTTGGAAACTGTAGAAGGAGAAACCCCTACTTTTTTTGCAATGTCTTTAATAGTTATCATACCGCTTCACCGTTCTCTTTTCACTTCCGTTTGTTACGCCTACTTTAAGTTGCCTCATAACGATTGCAGTTCCCCGAGGTTATCCTGAATTTTTTAAATTGCTTCAACACTTCTTGTTTTAGGTCTGTCAGTTTAACCGTTATCTCTTTCTTCTCTCCTGGAGCAATATCAAAAAAGTTATCAGTTAGTTCACACCCTATCTTTCCTGTATCAATCTTTACTATATGGGCGTAAGTATCTGATGAAATAGAAATTCTGTATTTGCCCCTGCTTATTTTTTCTATTCTTTTTTTGAGATAACATTTAGGGAAGAGAAGATCTCTCTGGAAAGAGAAGAAATATCTATTTTCAGTTTCAGTTTTTCCTTTAACGTTTAAACATGCCCAGAGAAACTCAGATTTTTTATTAACTTTTAAGTCAGAAAGTTTTACCTCTGTTACTTTGAGTGAAGAATTAGAAGGAATTTTTATTTCCTTTCTTTCATCCCATGCTGCCCTTCCTGAAAAATTCATTTGGGTAAGAAGAAATTTCCCTTTTATTTCAGAAAGTAAATCATTTACTACCCAGACCTCTACACATTTATCTGTTTTAATAAAAGTTATAAGAAGAGGAGAAAAAGCTTTCTTTACCCAATAATAAGCTATTTTCTTATTTAAGTAGTAATCAATTACACTAAAAGTTAAAGTTGGCCAGCAGTCATTATACTGCCAGAATAGCGCACCACTACAGGAAAATTTTCTCATCCTGAAATGTTCAATGGCAAACTTAAGGGTGGTAGCCTGGCTGATTTGGGAATAAAGAATAAAATCATCTATGTTTTTAATATCCCCAAACTCACTATTAAGCAAATTTATCCGTTCAAGAAATTTTTTCACTGGACCTGGATAAGAAACAGCAATATTGTAATCCCAAATAGAATTATTTTCTATTGGCCAGAGATTATTACCCATTATCTTCTCGAGGCTTCCTAAAGATGGAATACTTGCCAGACCGAATTCACTGTAAAACTTTGCTTTTTCTTTAGCATAAAGCCGATAGGACATATTCTCCAGACTTAAAGGCAAGGTGATTCCTTTGCCATAAGGATGCCGGGTAACTCTCCACCCGCCACCGGCTACTGGATAAAAATGATAATCTCCCATCTTCTGCCAAAGCGGAAATTTCCCTGGAGCACTCCATCCACTGCTTGGCCAATAAGGTCTTGTCGGGTCTAATCTCTTACAGACTTCCGGAAGTATCTCGTGAAATATCTTTTCTCCCCAGATCCCCCACGTATCAGGGTTTTTATAAC
>JAGMCN010000041.1 GCA_023129235.1 Caldifarciminota bacterium
CACGAGAGCAAACAGGTGTTTCACGGGAGCAAACAGGTGTTTCACGGGAGCAAACAGGTCTTTCACGAGAGGAAGGATGTCCTCGTCGGGAGGAAAGAAGTCATTATTTGAAAAGGAGGAGAAATGAAGTTAGATGATGTCTCTAAACTTATGGAAAAAGTAGGTATTCCAGGAAAGGATGCCTATGATTTGCCAACCTCAACCAAGCGATTTCCTGATGGTGGACAGTATCGGATGGAAATATCTGGTATTGAGCGTCCTAATGTTCTTCTTGCATTGATTGACGAAATGAATAAGCGCAAGGTGCCTATACATCGTGTAATTTCAGTTGTTATGGGTGCAACATTACTTGACAAATCCGAGCTTAAGGACTTTGCTCAAGCCGCAAGAGATGCTAAATTGGAAGTAATTATGACACCTGGACCTCGAAGTGGTTGGGATACGGGTCGTCAGTTAATTACTCCTGAAGGAGGTTTATCAGGGATAAGATATAGAGGGTCTGATAGATTGCGAGAAGTGATTACGGATATTATGACACTCATTGATATTGGGTTTCGTGGGTTTCTTGTGGTTGACGAAGGCGAACTCTGGTTGCTCAATGAACTGAAGAAAAAAGGTGATATACCAGACGATGTGATTTTCAAAGTCTCGATTTATGCAGGACACGCAAATGCAGCTGGTGGTAAAGTATTACAAATGCTTGGGGCAGGGAGTTTTAATCCACCCGGTGACCTTAGCTTGCCTCAATATGCCAGTATCCGACAGGGCTGTGATATACCAATAGATGTGCATATTATCCTTACCGAATCTTTTGGCGGATATATGAGATTTTATGAGGGTCCAGAGATGGCACGAATTTGTGCACCTTGTTATTTCAAGATAGAGCCAGGACCAGCTTGTGCAGTAGGAGCGGGCGCACTTTATAAACCATGGATTGACCCTGGAATGCTGGCTAACTGGGCAAGAGAAAAAGTCAAGTATGCTCAGATAATTTATGAGCTTATACAGGAGAATCACCCGGAGATTAAGATATCAGAGATGGGAACTCCTGATCTTGCTATTCCAGTTTAATGTAGGGACAGGGTTTACCCTGCCTAATTAAGATGACTAATTTTCTGGAGATATTTAAAGAAGTAGGTGTAATACGGGAGGGACATTTTGAACTTACATCAGGCCTTCATTCGGGAATATATTTTGAGAAATTCAGATTACTTGAGCATCCGGAGATTACCACCCTTATTTGCAAAGAAATTGCCGAGAGATTCAAATCCGATGACTTCAGCACTGTTGCAGGTCCAACAACAGGTGGTATTATTATTGCTTATGAACTCGCACGCCAGCTTGGGAAAAGATGCATCTTTGCAGAAAAATCAGAAGAGGGGCGAGAATTCAAGAGGGGTTTTGAAATCAAGTCAGGAGAACGAATTTTGATAGTTGATGATATTTTCACAACAGGAGGCTCTATTCGGGATACTATATCTGCTGTCAAGAGAAAAGCTGGAGTAGTAATAGGAGTAGGAGTAATTGTGGACAGGAGTGAGCAAACCATTGAATTCGGTGTTCCATTTTTCTCAGTTTACAAAGCATCAGTGAAAAACTGGAAACCTTCTGAGTGCCCTTTATGTAAGGAGGGCATAGAATTATCAAAACCAGGAGGAAGGAGGTAGAGATGTCAGGTCATTCTAAATGGTCTTCAATAAAGCATAAAAAACAAAAAGAAGATGCAAAACGAGGTATTCTCTTTACAAAGCTGATTAGAGAACTTACAGTTGCTGCCAGAGATGGAGGAGGAGACCCAGCCACGAATCCACGACTAAGGACTGCAATGGATACTGCGAAATCTGCTGCTATGCCAAAAGAAAACATTGAGCGAGCTATCAAAAAAGGCACGGGAGAACTTCCCGGAGTCTCTTATGAATCCGTAACTTATGAAGGTTATAGTCCTGGGGGAGCTGCAATATTTATCGAGGCACTCACGGATAATAAAAACCGCACTACATCGGAGATACGGCACATATTTTCTAAGCATGGAGGAAACCTTGGACAAAATGGTTGCGTAGCGTGGATATTTCAAGAAAAAGGTGTTATTTATGTGGACAAGAAAGAAATTGACGAAGAAAAGTTAATCGAGTTATGTATAGAACAAGGCGGAGAAGATGTAAGTCCTGAGGATGATTCTTTTTGTATCACTACACCCCCTGATAAATTCGAGGGAATTAAAAAAGCACTTGCCGATGAGAAAATAAATTACAAGGACGCAGAATGCACAAAGTTACCTCAATCAACTATTAGAATTGATGGAAAAGAAGCTCAGCAGACTTTAAAGCTAATGAACTTACTTGAAGAGCAGGAAGATGCCCAGAAAGTATATTCAAACTTTGACATTCCGGATGAAATACTGGCTCAGGAATCATAAATCAAAAAGATGAAAATTATCGGAATAGATGTTGGACTTAGGTGTACTGGATATGCAATTATAGAAGATGGAAAACTCATAACATCTGGTGTTTGTCGCACCACCAATAAATTCGCTCTTCCCAAAAGACTTAAAGAGTTATACACAGATATGAAAAGCTTGATGCAAAAAGAATCTCCAGAAATAGCGGTATATGAGACAGTCTTTTACAAACAGAATTTGAAGACTTTCTCTTTGCTTGCTCAGGCAAAAGGAGTGCTTTTGCTCGCAGCAGAAGAACTTGGAATTGAAATAGAAGAATACACTCCAAGGGAAATAAAACAAGCAATCTCAGGCAGTGGGAGAGCATCAAAATATCAAGTGCATAAGATGGTAGAAAGGTTAGTCGGAGTAGAAATTCCAGAGCCCTCTGATATTAGTGACGCTGTAGCTTGTGCACTTTGTTATTCTTCGAGAAATGGATAAAAAAGAAACGGGGAGACGGGTCTATTTGGCAAAAGCTGATTATATATCCGGCTTTTGCCCTATATGTTCTAAACCGGTGGGTATAGTTTTAAACGAGAATTCAACAGAGTTATTTGGAGTTTGCTCAGAGTGTGGGAATACGCTCTTCTATTCAAATAAGTTGCCTGTTCAAGAAATAATAGAAACAACGATTTAACAAAGCTTATTTGTAGCTTCAAAAAAAATGATTGATTGGATTACTGGAAAGATTTGCGAAAAAGAAGCCACGAGATTAGTGCTTGAAAACGGAGGAATTGCATTCTCAATCAATATTCCTCTCTCCACTTATGAAGCACTGGGTGATATTGAGGATGAAGAGAAGATTTTTATACATTTGAGCTTTAGCCACGAAAAGTTAGAACTATTTGGTTTTAAGAGTCTTGAGGAGCGCAATTTCTTTCGTGATTTATTGATTGTTCAAGGAATAGGTCCCCGAACCGCATTGAGGATTATCTCTGGAACGGATTTTATTGAATTCAAAAGAGCCATCGCCAACGAGGATATAGAGACCATTTCCTTCATTAAAGGAATAAGTCAAAAGCGAGCGAGTAAACTAATTTTTGAATTAAAGGAGAAGTATGCGAAAGAGGAATTCCCAGATGAAAGTCTTGAGAGTAATACCATCCGAGCACTCATTGGTTTAGGGATACCAGAAAGAAAGGCAAGAGAGCTTGTCCGGAAAGTAAAAGCCGCTACCCTTGAAGATATGATAAAAGAGGCATTGAAGAGATTATGAAACTTGATGAACTTTTTACATTTGGCAGAGCAATGGGAGAAGAAGGGATTTCCGACCTCCACATCAAAGTAGGAACTCCACCTGTATTGAGAAAAGATGGGAAACTTATCATTACTCCAGCACTTCCTGTAACAAGAGCCGATATTGATGAGATAATATCAGAAATTGCAGATGAAACTCAACTCAAAGAATTCAAGAGGAAAAGGGAGTTGGACCTTGGCATTTCAATTCAGGATATTGGGAGACTTAGGGTAAATCTTTATTGGGAAAAGGGGAATCCTGCAATTGCAATAAGATTCGTTTCGGAACATATAAAGTCAATGGAAGAACTTAATTTGCCTCCAATAGTAAAGAATTGGGCATTAGCACGAAGAGGACTTATTCTCTGCACGGGTACGGCTGGCAGTGGCAAATCCACAACAATAGCTTCAATGCTTGAGTATGTGAACCAAACCACTGAAAAGAATATAATTACAATAGAAGACCCCATAGAGTTCATCTTTAAAGACAAGAAATCTATAATCTCACAGAGAGAGATTGGAATTGATACCCATTCTTTTGATGAGGCATTGAGATGTGTGTTTAGAGAGGACCCTGATGTTATATTTGTTGGAGAGATAAGAGATTTGGAGACAATGGATATCTCTCTTAAGGCAGCAGATACAGGACATTTACTTGTATCTACTCTCCATACTCTAAATGCCACAGAAACTATAAATCGCGTTATTTCATTCTTTCCTCCTCATCAGCATCAACATATAAGAACACTCCTGTCAGCAACATTGCTTGGCGTAATCTCGATGCGATTGCTTCCAAAAAAGGATGGGACAGGAAGAATCCCTGCTTGTGAAGTGATGGTTTGCACAGAACTCATAAAGAAGCAAATTTTGGAAGGGAAAACAGAATTTATTCCCAAGATTATAGAAGAAGGAATGTTATATTATAATATGCAATCCTTTGACCAATCAATTATGTCGCTTTATAAAAGTGAACTTATTAGTTATGAAATTGCTATTCATTCAGTAACGAACCCCGATGATTTTGAGCGTAAATTAAAAGGAATAAAAGGATTCGAACCACAAAGATAACCATCTTTTAAATAGAGACATTCTAATTTTCCTCTAATTTTTTCTAAATAACAAGAGAGAAGTATAACTTATCACCATATCATTGATAGAATCCAGAATATTCTTGTTTTCTAAACTTTCTATCTTTTTTTAGAGTTTTTCAAGGAAATCACTTGACATCCGGAGCAACTCTCACTATAAAAATTAAAGTAATCTCCCAATGAAATTCTTTGCTGATTTTCACATCCATTCAAAATATTCAAGAGCTACATCACCTGAGATGCGAATCCACCTTATCTCCCAAACCGCAAAACTTAAGGGAATTACACTTATGGGAACAGGCGACTTTACTCACCCTGAATGGCTTAAAGAACTCAAAGAAGAACTTACTCCTGTAGATAATAACCTTTTCAAACATGAGGATACATACTTCATTTTTACTGCTGAAGTCAACAATATATACCATCGTAACGGCAAACTCAGAAAAATCCATAATGTTCTATTCGCCCCCTCTTTCGAGGCTGTTGACAAAATAAACTCCTTTCTTTCAAAATACGGCAACCTTGAAGCAGACGGAAGACCCACTCTCTCACTTGACTCAGAACCTATGATTCGTCAAATCTTTAACCTCGTTCCTGATGCTTTTTTTGTCCCCGCTCATATATGGACCCCGTGGTTCGCTTTATTCGGAGCTAACTTTGGATTTGACTCTATAGAAGAATGTTTCGGAGAGGAAGTGAAAAATATTGGTGCACTTGAAACGGGACTCTCTTCCGATCCTCAAATGAACTGGAGATGGTCAGCACTTGATAGATTTGCACTTATATCTAATTCCGATGCACATTCACCAAAAAACATTGGTAGAGAAGCTAACTTCTTTGACTGCGAACTCAACTACTCTGAAATTACTCAGGCAATTAAATCTCAAGACTCCGATAAATTTAAGTTTACAACTGAGTTCTTCCCACAAGAAGGTAAATATCACTGGGATGGACACCGTAAGTGCGATACAAGAATATCTCCAGAAGAAGCAATTGCTAATGATAATCTGTGTCCTAAATGTGGAAGAAAAATTACAATAGGAGTGATGCATCGTGTAATCTCTCTCTCAGACCGCAAAGAACCTGAACCAAGAGAAATAGGATGCAAGCATCTAATCCCACTCCTTGAAATTATAGCAGACACTCTTGATGTAGGCAAAGACACAGAAACAGCACTCAAAGAATATAATAAACTTGTATACCATTTTGACTCAGAATTCAAATGCTTGCTTGAAGTTCCTTATGAAGAACTCCAGTCAGTAGTCTCATCTCAAATCGCTCAATCTATTTGTGCAGTGAGAGAGGAAAAAGTAGAAATCTTGCCGGGTTATGATGGTGTCTATGGAAAGATATCAGTAAAAAAAGAGAAAATAGAAGAACCCCAACTCCAGCTATTTTAAAAATGGAAAAATATGTTGTTGTAATTGGAGGAGTGTTATCAGGTGTAGGCAAAGGAATTGCCACTGCGTCAATCGGGAAAATACTCAATGAATATGGATACAAAACTACAGGTATAAAAATAGACCCCTATATAAATTATGATGCAGGAACCTTACGCCCTACTGAACACGGAGAGGTCTGGGTCACTAATGACGGTGGCGAAATAGACCAGGACCTCGGTAGTTATGAACGGTTCCTTGGAATTGACATCCCAAAACAAAATAATATTACGACGGGCCAGGTATATAAAGCTATAATAGACCGCGAAAGAAAAGGTGAATACCTTGGCGAAACTGTCCAGTTCATCCCCCATATCCCAAACGAAATAAAAGATAGAATTAGAACTGCATCTAAAGATTATGATATTACAATTATAGAAATAGGTGGAACCGTTGGAGACTATGAAAATATTCCCTTCCTCTTTGCTGTAAAAGGAATGGAAAGAGAATTTGGCAAGGAAAATCTTCTTTATGTGCTTATAACTTATATGCCTATTCCATCTCACATAGGAGAAATGAAAACAAAGCCAACCCAGCAAGCAATAAAATTACTTCAAGAAAATGGAATAATCCCGGATATAATTTTGTGCAGAGGCAAAGAGCCACTTGATGATGTCCGCAGAAAGAAGATAGAGACTTACGCAAATATAAAACGGGAATTTGTCATCTCAGCTCCAGACATTAAAATTGTCTATGAAGTACCTATAAACTTTGAACGTGAGAATCTTGGTCAAAAAATACTCACTAAATTAAACCTCAAGTCCAAAAAAGAACCTAACTGGGAAAAATGGAACAGTCAACTTAACAACCTGAAAAATCCAAGCACGAGTTCAAGAATAGGAATGGTCGGCAAATACTTAGACATAGGAGAATTCAGTCTCCGAGACGCTTATGTATCAATAAATGAAGCCCTTGTCCACGCAGGTGCCACCCTCGGAATTAAACCAAAAATAGAGTGGATAGACTCTAAAGAAATAGAGCAACAAGGAACCAAAATGCTTGAAAATTATGATGGCATAATCATCCCAGGTGGTTTTGGAACCACAGGGATTGAGGGAAAAATCAAAGCAATCCAGTATGTTAGAGAAAATAAAATCCCTTTCCTTGGACTTTGTCTCGGCATGCAACTTGCCGCAGTAGAATACGCAAGAAATGTCTGCAAACTTAAAGGAGCTCACTCCGAAGAAATAGACTCAAATACCCAATACCCAATAATAACTCTCCTTCCATCTCAGCAAAAGGCAATGCGTGAGTCGCTATACGGAGGCACAATGAGACTTGGAGCGTATGCTGCTTATATTAAACCAGGTACTCTTGTTTATAAACTTTACAAAAAAGAAGGGAGAATTAAAGAAGATACGAAAAAGTCACTTGAACCATACCGTCTCGGAAAACTCTCTCAACCGCAAACCGAATATATAATAGAGCGACATCGCCACCGATATGAACTCTCTCCTGAGTTTGAGAAAACGCTGGAAGATGCTGGACTTATATTTTCAGGACATCACCATAGATTAGACGGAGTTAAATTAGCAGAATTTCTGGAACTCCCAGAGCACCCATTTTTTGTTGGCACACAGGCACATCCTGAATTTAGGTCAAGATTCCTCAGCCCAGCTCCGTTATTTCTGGGCTTTTTACTCGCTATAAAAAATAATACCAAATGACTCCGAGAAGTTCCAGACATAAAGTGTGGCTTTTTGCTTGACAATGCCCGAAAAAGTGATTAATCTATTTTAATGAGGAAAGAACCACAAAGCATAGATAGTATTTTACCGATAGCACTTAAAAAATTTGGACTTAAAAAGGGAATAGACCAACACAAAGCTCTAATTATCTGGAACAAGGTAGTAGGTGAAGAAATTGCTTCTCATACTAAACCAGGTTGGATAAATTATGGGATTCTATGGGTTATAGTAGACGACCCGATATGGCACCAAGAACTTGGATTCTTGAAACCTCAGATAATAGAACGTATCAATCAACATCTTGACCAAACTAAGATACGAGGAATTAAATTTATACAAAAAAGAAGATAATGGAATATAGAGCCGAAGAAATAAAAGTCCTTCAAGATATTGAAGCAGTCCGCAAACGTCCAGCAATGTATATAGGTGATACTGACAAACGAGGACTGCATCATCTCGTTTTTGAAGTTGTTGACAACTCAATAGACGAAGCAATGGTTGGATACTGTGACCACATTGATGTCACTATTCATAAAGGTGAAGAGATAAGCGTCAAAGATAATGGTAGAGGAATACCGGTTGATGAGCATCCTACTGAAAAAAAACCGGGCGTAGAAGTTGTGATGACAACCCTCCACGCAGGAGGAAAGTTTGACCATAAGGTATACAAAGTTGCTGGAGGACTACATGGAGTAGGAGTCTCCGTTGTGAATGCTCTTTCAGATTGGTTAGAAGTGGAAGTAACAAGAGACGGGAAAGTTTATCATCAAAGATACGAACATGGCAATGTAGTTACCCCACTTAAAATAATCCGTGAAGGAGAAGAACTGAAAACTGGCACAAAAATTCGTTTCTATCCTGACCCAAAAATTTTCTCTAATATAAAGTTTAGCTTTGACTTACTTGCAGAACGTTTAAGAGAGCTTGCTTTCTTGAATAAAGGAACTTCACTTCACCTTATAGATGAACGGACTGGCAAATCACACAAATTCTTTTATGAAGGAGGAATAGCCGAATTCATTGATTTTCTGAACAAGGAAAAAAATGTTCTTCATCCACCCGTATATTTTCACCAAGAAAAAGATGAAATTGATGTGGAAGTAGCCCTCCAACATACTGATTCCTATTCAGAAAATATATTTACATATGCAAATAACATAGATACAAAGGAAGGAGGAACTCATCTTATCGGTTTTAAGGCAGGACTTACTCGCACAATAACTTCGTATGCAAAAGAACATAACCTTGTGAAAAATGCAGAAATTGTTGGTGATGATACTCGTGAAGGACTCACAGCGGTCATTTCTGTAAAGCTCTCAGACCCCCAATTTGAAGGACAAACAAAAACAAAACTCGGCAATTCTGAAGTAAAAGGAATAGTTGAGTCTCTAACCAATACCCATCTTTCTCTGTATTACGGTGAAAACCCACGCTCTGCAGAAAATGTGATTAAAAAGATACTCCAAGCTTCAAGGTCAAGATTAGCTGCCCAGCATGCACGTGAACTCACTCGCAGAAAAGGAATACTTGACAATTCTCCACTTCCAGGCAAACTTGCAGATTGCTCAGAACGTGACCCTGCACGCTCGGAGCTTTATATCGTAGAAGGTGATTCAGCAGGCGGTAGTGCAAAACAAGGAAGAGAGAGAACTTTCCAAGCTATCCTCCCAATAAAAGGGAAAATACTTAATGTAGAAAAAGCATCGGAAGACAAAATACTGGGATCAGAGGAAATACGGGCAATAATAAAAGCTATCGGAATAGGCGAAGAAAAATTAAGATATCATAAAATAATAATTATGACAGACGCAGATGTTGATGGCGCTCATATACGTGCTTTGCTTTTAACGCTCTTTTATAGGCACGCAAAAGAGATTGTAACAAATGGGCATATCTATATAGCCCAACCTCCTCTTTATCGGATAAAACATAGGAAAAAGACTTCCTATGCCTATTCTGAAGAAGAACTGAATGAGGCAATTAAAGATTTAGACCCTAAACCAGATATCCAGATGTATAAAGGGCTTGGAGAAATGAACCCGGAAGAACTATTTAAAACTACGATGGACCCTGAAAATCGTGTCCTTAAGCAAATAACACTTGAGGATTTAGTGGAAGCCGAAAAAACTTTTACTACTCTTATGGGAGACAAAGTTGAGCCACGACGTCAGTTTATAGAAGAAAACGCCAAATATGTAGAAAATCTGGATGTTTGAACTTAAATAATTTCCTTCCATTTGCCTATTCATCAGATAAAATTATTTTGACATAAGAGATTTTGTGTTATAAGATTTTCAACAATATAGTAAATTAAAATGCAGTATAATATAATTTTCTTTGGGACTTCAGAATTTGCTTGCCATTCAATAGAACTACTTTCAAAGCATCATAATCTTATAGCTCTCGTTACTTCGCCAAATCCATCCCCAGCCAAAGAACTTGCTCGCAAATCAGGCATCAAGGTTTTTGAGCCACTGAATCCAAACTCTCAAGACTTTTTAAGAACGATTAAAAACCTTAATCCCGATATACTATGTCTTGCCGCTTATGGTCACATTTTATCCCCAGAAATTCTTAATCTCCCAAATCTCGCTTCGATTAATCTCCACCCTTCACTTTTACCTAAATATCGTGGAGCTGCTCCAATTCAATGGGCAATTATCAACGGAGAAAAATACACAGGTGTCAGCACATTGCTTATAGACCCAAAGATAGACCACGGCGATATTCTGCTCCAAAAAAGAATAGAAATAAAAGACTCTGAAACCCTTGGAGAGCTTGAAGAAAAGCTTTCAAAAATAGGCGCTCCTCTCCTGCTTGAGACAATCAACAACTTAAAGAAATTAAAACCAGTTTCTCAATTAGATGAGGAAACAACTTATGCACCAAAGATTACTAAGGAAATGAGAAGAATTGACTGGCACTGCCCAGCAACTGAAATTGTAAATCTTATACGGGCTCTCTCTCCAAAACCACTTGCATATACTATCTTCAGAAATAGGCAACTCGAAATTCTATTTGCTTCCAAATCTGACTCCCAGGGAGATGCAGGAAAAATAATAAAAGCAAGGGGAACCCTCTTATTGGGAACAAACGAAGGATGTGTTGAATTGAAAATTCTGAAACCAGAGGCAAAGCGGGAGCAGTCAGCAATTGATTTCATAAATGGCTACAGACCCAAAGTCGGTGAAACAATGGGCTAACTTTGCATAATGAAACCACGAATAAACACGAAAAGACATTCGCACACAGATTTACACAGATGGCAAGGATAAGCACAGATTTAGATGAAATAAATTACATCTGTGTAATTCTATTTTATCTGTGAGAATCTGTGTGCAATTTTTTTAATTCGTTCAATTCGTGGTTAAATAAAAGATTGGGAGGAAGAATGGAAATCAAGATTGCAGAGATTGAAAAGCCAGAGGATGTGAATTTTATCCTTGGACAGTCTCATTTCATAAAAACAGTTGAAGACATACACGAGGTTTTAATTGGAAGTGTCCCCGGGATAAAATTTGGCATAGGGTTTTGCGAAGCATCGGGTCTCAAACTTGTAAGATTTTCTGGCAATGACGATGAACTTATTAAACTTGCAAAAAATAATGCTTTGCGAATTGGGGCAGGACATTCCTTTATCATCTTTATCCGTAATGCCTTCCCAATAAACCTTTTACCAAGAATAAAAGCTGTCCCAGAGGTTTGTAGAATATTTTGTGCCACCGCAAATCCAACTCAAGTTATTATAGGAGA